>JAFGNC010000461.1 GCA_016927175.1 Gammaproteobacteria bacterium
TGATCGCCGCGTGGGCCTCGGTCGCGATCGCACAGCCGCCCGCACACGCTCCGGCGCACGGGTGGCGCAACAAGCACGCTGCCCGCCCCGTCGTTCATCTGGGTCATTCGGGGCGGCATTGGGAGCAGGATTACGACATCGCTTCCGGGCGCTGTAATCGAGAGGCCATCGCCACCGTCGTCGGCGGCGTCGTCGGCGGCGCCATCGCTTCGCGCGTCGCCGAAGAGAATCGAGCCGTCGCGACGATTCTCGGCGCGGCCGCCGGGGCCTTCGTCGGCAACCGCATCGGCCGCAAGCTCGATGAAGCGGACCGCAGCTGCATCGGTCACGCGCTCGAGATCGGTGAGCAGGGACGGCCCGTGATCTGGACGAACGACTCGACCGGCGTGCGCTACGAGCTGTCCCCGGGCGCGGACGTCCGGCGTGACGGCGCGTCGTGCCGCGAGTTCACGATGGTCGCGGTGGACGGCCGCCGGCGGTCGTCGGAGAACGGCGTCGCCTGTCAGCCGCAGCCCGGCGTCTGGGAAGTGATCTGATCCGCTGATCGCGGTGCGCTCGGGGACCGGCCGGCGAAGGAGTTCTCCGCCGGTCCGTCGCGAAGCGCGCGGGGCGCGCCCGCTCCGGCCTTCGGCCGGCAGCCGGGCGCGCGTTGCGGAGCTTTAAGAGCGCGCGCTCCCGCGCCGTCAGCCCCGGTTTCCCCTCAGGTGCCGCGGCCAGATTCCGCCGCGTCCCGGCGCCAGAATTCCGTTCGGATCCACGGCATCCTTCAGCGTTTCGTTGAAGCGCCGCAGCGCGTGGTTGTTGAAAGAGTACGCGTCGGACACCGCGTCCTGAAACCACGGCGCCGCCCGGTACTCGGCCCAGCCGTGCTCGGCGGCCGTCTTCATCAGCGTCTTCAAAATCTCGGCGTCCCTGGCCCGCGTTTCCGGCGTCGACTCGGGCCGGCCGCCGCCGCTCGAGAAGCCGGCCGAGAACAGGAACGAGAACTGATACCAGTTCACCGGCGTGCTGATCGCGGAGATGCGCGTACCGACGCCCATGTCCCGCAACGTATCGCCGAAGACCTGCTGCGCCTCGAAGACGCCGTCGGCGCTGCGTGGGATCACGGCGAACATGCCGACGTGATTCTGCCGCCACGCGTCCGGCATCGACTCGCTGCGCCCGAGGCTCTGCCAGGTGTTGAGGCTCGGTATGCCGAGATTCGAACGCCACAGATAATGCTGGTCCGGAATCGTGCCGAGCGCGATCTGCTCTTCGGTCAGCGGCAGCGGCACCGACTGAATGTCCGTGAATCGGGCGTCGGGAACCCTGCGCGCGATCAGCGACTTCGCATAATCCCAGTTCGCGAGCGTCGTGCCCTCGGAGCCGAGGAACTGCAGCTCCACCTGCCAGGAGTGCAGCCCGGCCGCGGCCGCGAGGCGATCCATCTCCTCGGCGTTCGCGCCGCCGCGCCGGGTCGCGGCTTCGCGGAACTCGGCGTCGCCCCACAGCCGCCCGAGCGGGCTGCCGTAGAGCGGCTCGCCGATCATGAACAGATCCGACAGGTAGTTCACGGCGGCGATCAGCGGGCGCAGATCAGCCCGCTTCGGCACCGTGACCAGACCCGTGCGGTAGTGCTCCGGCGCCGGCATCAGCCGCACGCCCATCTTCGTCACGATGCCGAAGTTGCCCTGCGGGAAGAGCCCCGACGGATCGGGGCCGAAAGCGTAGCGGTAGTCCTGCCACGTCCGGCTGTCCGGCACCGCACCCATGCCGGTGCGCATGACCTCGCCGTTCGCGAGCACGACCTCGACGCCGTGCATCGCGCCGGCGTGGTCGCGGTAGTAACCGAGCGTGAAGCCCATGCCGCGGTCGAGCGTGTTGCCGAGCGGGCCGCCCCAGCCCGGGTTCGCGCAGTCGATCCAGACGTTGAGGCCGCGCTGCTGAATGTGCTCGTACAGATCGAAGTACGACACGCCGGGCTCGACCAGCGCGAAATTGCGCTCGTCGCTGACCTCGAGGACCCGGTTCATGCGCTTCAGGTCCACGACGACGCAGCCGCGCATGCTCGGCGCGGGCCCCCCGTACGCGAAGTTCTTGCCCGTCGAGATCGGGAACAGCGGCGTACGGTGCTCGTTGGCCGCGCGCACGATCGCCTGCACCTCCTCGACGCTGGCCGGCGCGACGGCCGCCGAGGGCAGCAGGGCCTCCTCGGGATCCGGTACCGGCGACCAGTAGTCTCGGTACGGGATCAGCTCGTCGTCGCTGGTGAAAACCCATTCGTCGCCGGCGGCAGCCGCGAACGCGCGCGTCGCGGCGGCGAATGCCTCGGCACTGACTCCCGGCGGTAGTACGGCCATGCTGTGCTCCCCTCGTCCCTGCGCGGTTGCTTCCACGGACCAATGCGGCCCGAAGCGACGGCCCGTTCAGGGTTCTCAATTGCGGTCCGCCAATGGTACTGCAACGCCGTCGAAGGGCTTTCGCCGTCAGGCATCAGAACGGAACTGCCCGTTGCCGCGGATGCGGCCCCGAGCCGGCCCGCCCGAACGCTCGGACCGTGCGGCGGCTCTCTGATACCGTAGAGCGCATCGATCCGCCGCGGTATCCGGCATTGAAGCGTTACATCCTTTATGGCACCGCCGCCGTGCTGCTCGCGTTCGCCGGCTACGCCGGCTGGCTGATGTGGCGCATCACGACGGAGTTCGACGACCGGGCGTGGGATTTGCCGGCGCAGGTGTACGCCTCGCCGCTCGAGCTCTACGAGGGCCGGCGCCTCGGCATCGAGGACCTGCAGCTCGAGCTGCAGCGACTCGGCTACGGGCCTGTGGCCGGCCGACTCGGCCCCGGCTTCTTCAGGCGCGACGGCGGCACGATATCGCTCTGGCGGCGCGCCTTCGTCTACGATGGGCGGCCGGTTCCCGAGCAGCTGCTGCGGGTCGAGCTCGCCGGCGGGCGCGTCGAATCGCTCGAGGACGGCGACGGCGGCCCGGTCGCGATCGCGGAGCTCGAGCCGCTCTTGATCGGAAGCATTTTTCCGACGCACGGCGAGGACCGCATCATTCTCGCGCCCGACGAGGTGCCGGAGCTGCTGACCGAGGCGCTGAAGGCGGTCGAGGATCGCCGCTTCGAAGAGCACATGGGCGTCGACGTCCGCGCGATCGCCCGTGCCGCGCTCGCGAATCTCAGAGCCGGCGGTATCAGCCAGGGCGGCAGCACGCTGACGATGCAGCTCGTGCGCAGCTACTTTCTGACGAACGCGCAGACCTTCAACCGCAAGTTCCGCGAGGCTCTGATGGCGCTCGTGCTCGAGCTGCGGCACAGCAAGGACGAGATCATGCTCGCGTACGTCAACGAGATCTATCTCGGCCAGAACGGCGGCCGCGCCGTGCACGGCTTCGGCCTCGCGAGCCGCTTCTATTTCGGCAAACCGCTGGTCGAGCTCGACGTGCACGAGATCGCGCTGCTCGTCGCGATCGTGCGCGGCCCGTCGTATTACGATCCCCGCCGCAATCCCGAGCGCGCGCTCGCGCGGCGCGCGCTCGTGCTCGAGCAGATGCGCGCCGCGGGGCTCATCGACGAGCAGACTGCGACAGCAGCCGCGGAACGCGACATCGGCGTCGTGACGCCGGACAGCCGGCGTACCGCCTACTACCCGGCGTTCATGGATCTCGTGCGCCGGCAGCTGCGCCGCGACTACGACGACGAGGATCTCGAGCAGCGCGGCCTGACGATTTACACGACGATGCAGCCCGCCGTTCAGGCCGCCGCCGAGGAGGCGCTCGTCGAGGAGCTCGAGCGCCTGCAGCCCGGCCGGCCGGAGCTCGACGGCGCCGTGGTCGTGACGAACCCGCACACGGCGGAAGTCCTCGCGCTGGTCGGCGGCAGGCGCACCGGCTTCGACGGCTTCAATCGCGCGCTCGACGCGCGCCGCCAGGCCGGCTCGCTGATCAAGCCGGTCGTGTACCTCGCTGCGCTCGAATCGGGCCGTCACTCGCTCGCGACGCACATCGACGATGAGCCGATCACGGTCGAGCTCGACGACGGCCGAACGTGGTCTCCGAAGAACATCGACGGCGAAACGCACGGGCAAGTCACGGCCGTTCGCGCGCTGGCGGAGTCGCTGAACCTCGCGACGGTGCATCTCGGTCTCGACGTCGGCCTCGAGCGCGTCGCGGACGTGTTCGAGCGTTTCGGCATCGAGCCGCGCGGACGGCTTTATCCGTCGCTGCTGCTCGGCGCCGTCGAGCTGACGCCGATCGACGTGACGCAGGTCTACAACACGCTTGCGAACGGCGGCTTCCGCGTGCCGCTGCGCGCGGTGCGAGCGGTCGTGGACGGGCAGGGCAGGACGCTGCAGCGTTACGCGCTCGCGATCCGGCAGGTCGCCGACCCCGTGTCGATCTACGCGCTGAATCAGGCGCTCGTGCAGGTCATGGAGCGCGGCACCGGCGTGCAGGCGCGGCGGCTGCTGCCCGCCGCGCTGCGCACGGCCGGCAAGACCGGCACGTCGGACGATCTGCGCGACAGCTGGTTCGCCGGCTTCGCCGACGGTCACCTCGTCGTGACGTGGGTCGGCAACGACGGCAACGCGGCCGTGAACCTGACGGGCGGCACGGGTGCTTCGCAGGTGTGGGCCCGCGTGATGCGCAGCGTCGACGCGCGCTCCTACGCGCCGCCGCCGCCGGCCGGTGCGGAGGCGTTGTGGATCGACTACCGGACCGGCCTCGCCACCGACTCCGACTGCCCCGAGGCCGTGTTCGTCGCGATGACCGCCCCCGAAGTGCCGCCGAAGGCGGTAGCATGCGGCAGCACGACGACACGCATCGGATCGAGGATCAGACAGTGGTTCAGAAATCGCCTGCAGTGAAAACCTGGCTCGGAGCGGCTCTGCTGTGCGCGGCGGCCGCGGGCTGCACGACGTCACCCTACCGGTTCCCGTCGCCGCAGCCGTCGTCGCGTGCTCCGTCGCCGCAGCCGTCGTCGCCGTCGTCGCCGCGGCCGGAGGTGCAGGAGCGAGAGCCGAGCCCCGCGAGCGTCGCGCTGCTCGAGCGCAGCCGCGCCGACCGCGATGCAGGCGATTACGCGGCGGCGGCCGCGTCGCTCGAGCGCGCGCTGCGCATCGACCCGAACAATGCGCTGCTCTGGATCGAGCTGGCCGAGGTCAAGGCCGCGGACGGCGATCGCGATCAGGCGAGGCAGATGGCGCGGAAGGCGCTGACGCTGGCGGGCAGCGACGGCTCGATCGAGGCTCGGGCGCGGCGTCTGCTCTGACAGCGCCCGCGGAGAGCACGCCCGGAGGACGGCTGGCGCGAGTCGGAGAGCCGGCCCGCGTCACGAAGCGTGACGCGGTGCCGGCCGCTCCGACGCTGTCGCGCGGTCAGGTCACGATGCGTTCGCGACGTCCGGCTCCGCGAGCAGCGCGTCGAGCACCTGATAGCTCATCTCCATGCCGTCCGTCATGCCGGTGGACATCGCGGCGTCTCGCGCCTCCTTCGTGCCGAAATCCATCAGGGTCACGAGCGTCGTGATGCCGTCCTTCTCTGTGAGCTCGACCGTGATCAGCGAGCCCTCCCCCATGCTCCCGCCGATGTCGCCGGGATCGTAATACTCGGTGTGGACGATTCTCGCGGGCGGATCGACTTCCTTGAACGTGCCGTGGAAACCGAACTCCGATCCGTCCTTGTCGTTGCGCCAGCGCCAGCGGAATTTCCCGCCGACGCGCACGTCCATTTCGCACACCGGCATCGTCCAGCCGGGGTAGCCGAGCAGCCAGCGCTGCATCAGCGCCGGAGTCGTGTAAGCCCTGAAGACCAGCTCGCGCGGTGCATCGAACTGCCGCGTCACTTTCACTTCATGGTCGCTCGGCAGGCTCACCTGCGCTTTGGGCAGTTTCGTCATCGTTCCGTCTCCTGTCGTGCTCTCTTCTTCCGCTTTGCCGGCTTCTTCCCGCCGTTTCCGCCGACTTCCCGCGGCTCGTGCTTCAGCTCTTCCAGCAGGGCATCGAGCCGTTCGAAATTCGCTTCCCAGATCGCCCGATACTCTTCGAGCCATGCGCTCGCTTCGGCGAGCGGCCGCGCCTCGATCCGCCGCGGACGGCGCTGCCCGTCCTGAGCCACCGAAATCAGCCGCGCGCGCTCGAGGATCTTCAGATGCTTCGAGATCGCCGGCTGGCTGATGTCGAACGGCGCGGACAGCTCGGCGACCGAGGCCTCGCCGCGCGCGAGCCGCGCCAGGATTGCGCGACGCGTCGGATCGGCAAGGGCCGCGAAGGTGGCGTCGAGGTGCTCGGACAGGGATGTCATGGCGAACTAGAAAACCTGCAAGTTATATAACGTTAAGGTTATACATCAGGCTCGAACGATGTCAAGTCGCGCTCGGTGTTGGCCGGCGGGCCTCAGCGCGTGCCGGGCGGTAGCGGTGACCTCTCGATCAGCGCCGCGTGGGCCGAGAGCAGCGCGTCGAGCCGGGACGGATCGCCCCGCGCCATGCCGCACTCGGTGCCGACGCCGTCGACCCGCGCGTGCCTGCGCGCGGCGGCGAGGCGGGCCGCGTCGCCTTCGGCGTCGGCATGGTGTATCAGCCCGAGGTACAGATGCGTCGCCGGGTCGAGCCGCAGGTTCCGGAGCGGCTCGAAGTACGCGCCGTCGCGGCGCGTCTTCGGCACCGGCAGGTGGAAGTAGTGGACGTGCCGCTCGATACGCTCGAGCAGCGCGCAGACCATGTCGGTCATGACGGCGGCATCCGTCGGCTGCACGAGGTGCTCGTCGGCGGGGCTCCCGTAGCACAGGTGATATCCGAGCTCGACGGCTGCCGGCACGGCATCGCCGATCGCGGCGAGCGTCTCGAGCGTCTCGCTCCGGAAATCGACCGGCCCCCGCTCGTAATAGCCTTCCCATGCCAGCACTTCCTGGCAGACGTCCCACTGAACGGCGATGCGCTCCCGCGGCAGAGCCGCGGCGATCTTCTGCACCTCGCCGACGAAGTGCCGCGTCAGGGCCGGCAACAGCACCGGCCGGTCGTCCGGCACCATGTTGTTGTAGATCGGCGCGATCGGCGTCGGCAGGCTGATCTGGAACCTCGCGTGCGGCGGGATCACGCCTGAATCCTGCAAGCGCTCGAACACGCGCCATGAGTCGATGGCCATGTCGGCGTAGCCCGTTTCGAACGCGTTCGGATCGAGGTCCCGTCCCGGCACGACGCGCAGCCGCGGAATCTCGCGGATCAGTCTGCCGTCCCACTGGACGAACCTGAACGGCGGCAGATCGGCCGCGGCTTCGACGGCCGGATGCGCGGCCAGCACGTCCTGCAGATATCGAATCCAGCTCCTGCGGATACCGGTCTCGCCGTCCGGAATCCGCAGCACGTGCGGGCCGAGCGCCCGGGACACGGTGCGGAAAGCCGTCTCCGCGTCAGGCAGCGGCAGACTGCCGACGAGGTGCGCGAACAGTCGGCCGCGCGCCCCGGCGCTCATGGCGATCGGGCATCTGCGGCACGAGCGGTTCGACCCGCGTGGCGCACGGGCCGATGCGGCGCTTCATCTGCGCGAGCGCCCGCCGGCCTGCGCGGTACTTCGGATTGCTGTAGCGGTGGCGGCATTTTCCGAGCTGAGAGGAGGGCGATCGCGTCGAGTGTAGTCGCGTCGAGTATAACGGCGCGCGCGGCGTCAGCGGCGCAGCGTCAGCACCTCGCAGGGCCGCTGCAGAAACTGCCAGAAGCGGTGACAGCTGCCGTCGATCTGGTACTCGACGGTCACGATTCGCTCGAACTGGCCGACCGTCCCGTTCAGCTCGGCGAGCAGCACCGTGCTTCCGAAAGAGGAGGACGCACCGGGGATCACGGGGCGGAAGTCGCCGAAATCGATGATCGCGTGGCCGTCCGGGTCGATCACGACGCGGTTCAGCATGCCCGCCGTCGCGCTCGAGAACCACGAGCTGATGCCGGCGGCGCGCTCTTCGTCCGTCGGCCCCCGCAGCAGTTGCTCGAGGGCAGCCGTCAGCACGTCGGATCGACGCGGGATCCGGCGCTCGACGGCGCGCGGGCGCTCGTCCTCGGTGAAGTAGATCTCGACCGTCATCGAGCCGGTTTCGGGGCTCGCCCCGCGCTCCGGCTCCGGCCGTGCCTGCGGTTCGGACTCGCCTGCCGCCGGCCGCTCCTGCGGCGTCGGCTCGAGCCGATCCTGGCGCGCGGCCGCCGACGGGTCGTCGGGCTCTCGAGCTTCGCAGCCGGCAACGACCAGCAGCACCACGGCCGCGAGCGCACGAAGGGAACAACCGTTCATCGTCGCTGCACCGTGCTTCCCCGGAGAACCTGGCGCCGGCCCGCTGCCGTTCCCGGACGCCGCCGGCTATTCGCCGAGATTGATGTCGAAGACTTCGGCGTCCTCGGACGGCGCGCGATAAACCTCGAGCCCGCTCGAGCGCCGCGGGATCGGACGCCCCTCCGCTATGGCTTCCGCCACCTGGCGCTCATACGCGCGCTCGCCGCTCAGGCTGCCGCGCACGGCCGAGTTGCCTTCGTGGCAGGAGTATTCGTAGACGTAGTAATTCGGCTGCGTGGTCCACATCGTGCGCACGGTGAACGGCGCCGTGTACGTGTCCGGATCCTCCACCGTGATGCGGTACTCGATCATGTCCGGATCGACACGCCTTATGCGCTCGACGGTACGCAGGTTCTCGCTGTGGGGGCCGCGGCCGACGCTGGTCCTGTCCGTGAAGCCCCGGCTCTCGATGACGAGGGTGTCGCCTTCGAAGTGGCCGCGCCCGTTGCCCGTGTACTGATCGATGCGCTCGTCGAGATGCGGGCGTCCGTCGAGCGCAATGACGCGCGTCTCGTGAATCATCTCGTACGTGATCGACACCGTCGTCGGGCTCTGCGTGATGCGGATGCCGTTGCCGTAGATCGCCGCGCCCATTCCGCGGTTGATGCCGAGCGCGATGCAGCGGTCGTAGAGCGAGAAATCGTCGAACGTATTGAAGGGCCCCGGGCCGAAAGTGCCGCGGCCGGACGCCGCGTCGGAGCGGGCCTGTCCTTGCTCGTTCAGCGGCGGCGTGCGCCCGTCCGGCGGATCGACGACGAGGGACGTGAAGCCGAACGTGCGCGTGCCCCATTCGTTGCGCAGAAAGGTCTCCTCGTTGACGGCGCGGTCGCGGCCCGCCTGCTGCGTCATCGCGCGCTCGAGAAACTGCTCCTCGGTCAGGAACTCCTGGTCGCCGTACTCCGGCGGCCGGTCCCGCGGGATGCCGCGCATGTCGTCCGTGCTCCATGTGCCTTCGAGGCTCGGATGGCCCCACGAGGTTCTCGGTCCCGTCCATTGCGGATCCCGGTACGCGGCCGCCTGCTGCTCGGCGGGGACGCGCCGCGCTTCCGGCAGGTCGACGTCGGCGGCGGGCGGCTGCGCGAGCAGCGCCCCCGGGCTCCACGCGGCAAGAAGGGCCGTAACCGCGCACACCGCGGCAACTCTGATCGTCATGACACTGCTCCCTGACTTCGGGCGATCTTCGCGTGCCGCCCTTGAACCGCGGAGGCCGAAGCGCGACGCTTCGCCGCAAGCGGCAAGCTCTCGGGAATAGTAGCACTCGCGCCGGTGCAGGCGAGCCTCGGCGCCCGCGCCATCAGGCAGGCGGCGGTCCCTCCGCGAACTGCGGCAGATCGTCGGCGATCTCGACCCACGGCGCCTTCGACCCGACGAAAATATGGGCCTGCGGCTTCATGCCGGGGTCGGTATCGAGCGTGCCGGCGGGCACGACTGCGAAGCCGCGCTCCACCGAGACGCGCGGCACCTTGCCGCCGCACTGCCTGCAGAATGACACGCTGAAGAATCGTGCTTCAGGCAGCTTGTAGTCGCCGACCAGCTCGCGCCCGCGCGTGAAGGTGAAGTCGTCCAGGTTCACGAAAATGTTCGTCGTATGGGCGGCACTGCGCGCGCGTCGGCAGCGCCGGCAGTGGCAGTTGTACATGCGCAGCGGCTCGTGAAATTCGTACGCGACGCCCCCGCACAGGCAGCTGCCTTCGACGACACCCGGCCGCGGCTCGACGTGCGGCCGCTCGACGCCCATGCCGCCGCCGAGCTCGGGCGGATGGCCGTCGTGCCGCGGCAGCGAATCGTTGATCGCGTACCACGGGGCCTTCGACGCGACGTGTATGTGCGCCTGCGGGCGGATGCCGGGGTCGTCCTCGAGGCTTCCGGCAGGCGCGATCGCGAGATCGGTGCCGGGCAGCACCATCGGCAGCACGGCGCCGCAATGCCGGCAGTAGGAGCGCGAGCCGCGTTCGGAGGAACGGTATGTGCCGATGGCCTCTTCGCCCTCGAGCCAGCGCAGAGCCGCGGCCGGCGCCGCAACGTACGTTGCATAGGGCGCGCCGTGAAATTTGCGGCACATGGAGCAGTGACAGTTGATCATGGCCTGCAACGGCTCGTCGAGCTCGTATCGAATCGTGCCGCAAAGACAGACTCCGCGCGTCATGCCGGTGACCTCCGTGCTCTGGATGGGCTGCGCCGCCGCCAATGGTAGTGGAATCCCGGCGCCGCCGCGCGGCTCGCCGCGGCTCTGGCTTCGGCCGCCGTGTCGTCGTAGGGTTGCCGTTACCGCCCCCCGACACGAGGCCGCAGTGAGAACGACCGCAGTGAAAACGACCGCAGTGAGAACGACCGCGATGAGAGCAACCGCGATGAGAGACCTGCGATGAGATCAACCGCGATGAGAGACCTGCGATGAGATCAACCGCGATGAGAGCAACGATGAGAAGACCGGCGCCGCTCGTTTCGTTCGTGCCGCTGGCGCTGCTGGCGCTGTCCCCGGCAATCAGCGCGCAGGACCTGCGACAGAGCATCGCCGAGGACTACGCCGCGCATCTCGCGGACCTGTTCGAGCACTTTCACCGCAACCCGGAGCTGTCGCTGGCCGAGCATGGCACTGCGGCGCGCATGGCCGAGGAGCTTCGCGGCGCCGGCTTCGACGTCACCGAAGGCGTCGGCGGCACGGGCGTCGTCGCGGTCATGGAAAACGGGGACGGCCCGCTCGTCATGATGCGCGCCGATATGGACGGCCTGCCGGTCGAGGAAAAATCCGGGCTCCCGTACGCGTCGAAGGCGATGCAGGAGGATCCGACGACGGGCGAAGTCGTTCCGGTCATGCACGCCTGCGGCCACGACGTGCACATCACGAGCCTCGTCGGCACGGCCAGGCAGATGGCGGCGCGGCGCGACGCGTGGCAGGGCACGCTGATGCTCGTCGCGCAGCCTGCCGAGGAACGCGGTCTCGGCGCGCGGGCGATGCGCGAGGACGGCATCTGGGATCGGTTCGGGCAGCCCGACTTCGTGCTCGGCTTCCATGTCGGCGCCGAGACCGCCGCGGGCACCGTGGACGTGCAGGAGGGGCCGACGTACGCCGGCGTCGACTCGGTCGACATCATCGTGCACGGGATCGGCTCGCACGGCGCGAGCCCGCACGACGGCAAGGATCCGATCGTGCTCGCGAGCCAGATCGTCATGGCGCTGCAGACGCTGGTGTCGCGCGAGCTGCCGCCGCGCGAGCCGGGCGTCGTCACGGTCGGCGCGTTCCACTCCGGCACGAAGCACAACATCATCTCGGACGAGGCAAGGCTGCAGCTGACCGTGCGCAACACGAACGCCGAGTCCCGCGACATGCTGATCGCCGGCATCCGGCGCATCGCGGAGAACATGGGCCGGGTCGCGGGGCTGCCCGAGGACCTGTTGCCGGAAGTGATCGTGTCGAACGAGCGCACGCCGCCCGGTTTCAACGACCCGGAGCTGGCGCAGCGCCTGCGCGCTGCGTGGACGGCAGCGCTCGGCGAGGATCGCGTCGTCGGCCGGCCGCAGCAGGGCATGGCCGGGGAGGATTTCGGGTACTTTGCGATCGACCCCGAGATTCCGAGCGTGTTCTGGCGCGTCGGCGGCACGCCCGCCGCGGACATAGAGCGCGCGGCGAACGGCGGGCCGCCGATTCCGAGCCACCACTCGCCTTTGTTCCGGATCGAGCCGGAGCCGTCGGTGCGCGTCGGCGTCGAGTCGACGGTCGCGGCGCTGCTCGAGCTGATGGGCCGCTGAGGGCCCCGGGTGCCGGGCAGGCCTGCGATCGACCCCGCGACCCGCGAAGCGACGCCAAACGCAATGTCTTTCAGAACCTCGAGCTTCGGCGAGCGCTTTACCCGCCCTACGGGCGCCCTCGAGCTGATGGACGACCTCGGCCGGGCCATGGCCGGCGATCGGGACCTGGCGCTGCTCGGCGGCGGCAATCCCGCGAAGATTCCGGCGATCCGGCAGATTTTTCGGCAACGGCTCGTCGAGGTGGCCGCGGATCCGCGGCAGTTCGACCGCATGGTGTCGAACTACGCGCACCCGGCCGGAGACGTGCCGTTTCGGCGCGCCGTGGCGCGGCTCCTGTCGCGCGAATACGGCTGGCCGCTGACCGAGTCCAACGTCGCGCTGACGGCGGGGAGCCAGGCGGCCTTCTTCATGCTGTTCAACCTGTTCGCGGGCACGGGCGCGGACGGCCGCTTGCGCAGGGTCCTGCTGCCGATGACGCCGGAGTACGTCGGCTATGCCGACGTCGGTCTGGAGGAGGGTCTTGTGGCGGCGCGGCGCCCGGCGATCGACGAGCTGCCGGGCCGCGCTTTTAAATACCGCGTCGACTTCGACGGTCTTACGATCGGCGACGACGTCGCTGCCGTCTGCGTCTCGCGCCCGGCCAACCCGACCGGCAACGTGATCACGGACGCCGAGCTTGCCCGACTGTCGCAGCTGTGCGCGGCCGGCGGCGTGCCGCTGATCGTCGACGGCGCCTACGGGCTGCCGTTTCCGAGCATCGTATTCAGGGACGCCGCGCCGCTGTGGAACGAGAACACGATCCTGTGCCTGAGCCTGTCGAAGCTCGGCCTGCCGGGCGTCAGGACGGGCATGATCGTCGCGAACGAGCAGGTCGTCGCGGCGGTTACGAATATGACGGCCGTGCTGAACCTCGCCGTCGGCAGCGTCGGTCCGGTGCTCGCGCAGCCGCTCTTCGACAGCGGCGAGATCATCGAGCTGTGCCGCCGCGAGGTGCTGCCGTTCTACCGCGACAAGGCGCTTCGCACGCGGGAGCTGCTCGAGCGCGAGCTCGCCGGCGTACCGTTCCGGATCCACGAGCCGGAGGGCGGATTCTTTCTGTGGCTGTGGCTGCCGGGACTGCCGATCACGAGCGCCGAGCTCTACCGGCGGCTGAAGGACGCGGGCGTGCTGGTGCTGTCCGGCCACTACTTCTTTCCGGGGCTCGACGATGAGTGGCGGCACCGCGACGAGTGCATCCGCATCTCCTTCGCGCAGCAGGACGACGTCGTCGAGCGCGGCATTCGGACTCTCGCGACGGAAGTCCGCGCGGCGAGCGAGCAGCGGACGGCATGACGGCTCGCGCCGCCCCGACCCTCCCTGGCTTGCCCTGATTCTCCGCACCGCCCGAATCGCCACCGCCCGAATCGCGACCGCGCGATCGATGCTGCCTCGATCGAGCCCGTGGCCCGATGCGGCGTAGGTAGATTCCACGACTGGCGCCGATACACCGTTTGCCTAGGCTGGGTGGACCAGCCGCTTCCGTCCGCGAGGCGGGCCGCACTTTGGCAAGCCGTGCCAACCACATTTCAGGAGACGGTCATGGCTCACGATACCGGTTCGACCACGAGCTCGGGCGCCCCCGCCCAAAGCGATCGCAATTCATTGAGCGTCGGCAGCGACGGTCCGTTGCTGCTCCATGACGTCCATCTCGTCGAGACTCTCGCACAGTTCAACCGCGAGCGGGTTCCGGAGCGCAACCCGCACGCCAAAGGCTCCGGTGCTTTCGGCGTCTTCGAGACGACCGCCGACGTCAGCCGCTATACGAAGGCGGCGCTGTTCCAGCGCGGCGCAAAAACGCCGATGCTGGCGCGCTTCTCCACGGTGGCGGGCGAGCAGGGCTCGCCGGACACGTGGCGCGACGTGCGCGGGTTCGCGCTGAAGTTCTATACGAGCGACGGCAACTACGACCTCGTCGGCAACAACACCCCGGTGTTCTTCCTGCGCGATCCGATGAAGTTTCCGCACTTCATCCGCAGCCAGAAGCGCCTGCCCGACTCGGGGCTGCGCTCGGCGCAGATGCAGTGGGATTTCTGGACGCTGAATCCTGAGTCCGCTCACCAGGTCACGTACCTGATGGGCGATCGCGGTCTGCCGCGAACGTGGCGCCACATGAACGGCTACGGCTCGCACACGTATATGTGGATCAATGCTGCGGGCGAAAAATTCTGGGTGAAGTACCACTTCATCACGGATCAGGGCATGGAGTTCTTCACGAACGAAGAGGCGAGGGCGATGGCCGGCACCGACGCCGACTTTCACCGTGGGGACCTGTTCAACGCGATCGGGCGGGGCGAGTTTCCGAGCTGGACCCTGTCGGTGCAGGTGATGCCGTATGCAGAGGCGAAGAGCTATAGGCTGAATCCGTTCGATCTGACCAAAGTATGGCCGCACGCCGACTATCCTCGGATCGAGGTCGGCAGGATGACGCTGAACAGGAATCCGGAGAATTTCTTCGCGCAGATCGAGCAGGCGGCGTTCTCGCCCGGCAATACGGTTCCCGGCATCGGATTGTCGCCCGACAAGATGCTGCTCGGCCGGGCCTTCGCGTACAACGACGCCCACCGCGCGAGGATCGGCACGAACTTCAATCAGCTGCCGGTCAATCGGCCGCAGGTCGCGCGGCGCAACACGTATCTGTTCGACGGCAACATGACGTACGAGCATTCGGGCGACGCGCCCGTCTATGCGCCGAACAGCGCCGGGCGCGGCTGGTCGGACGAAACCGGCCCGACGGATGACGGCTGGGAGTCGGACGGAAACATGGTGCGAAGCGCGTATGCGCTGCGGCCGGACGACGACGACTTCGGTCAGGCTGGCGCGCTCGTGCGCGACGTCTTCGATGACGCCCAGCGTGACCGGTTCGTGGAGACGGTTGCGAGCGCACTGAGCGGCGTGACGGGCGAGGTTCTGGAGCGTGCGTTTCAGTACTGGAAGAACGTCGACGCGGACATCGGCGGCAGAATCGAAGGCAACGTGCGCTCGGGCGCCGCGCCGCGCGGCGTCGAAGGTATGGGCGACACGGAGTCGGTCTCACGGACGGGGTAAAGCGGGAAGCGAGTCGCGGAGGACTGGGCCGCCGGAGGAAACGACGTATCCCACCTTGCCGTCCACCGACGGGCACGTGCGGCCTGCGGCGCGCGCGGACGTCGACGGGGCAGCTCGAGCGATCGAACGAATACACTGGCGGAAGCGCCGCTTCGGAATTCCGGCGCGGCGATGTGGTCCCGCGCCGGCGGTGCTATGTTGGCGGGTAACGCCGACGCGTCCGAGGGAGGACGTCATGCTCGCCGTTTCGTCACCGCCGCCGATCGAGACCGAGAGGTTCAGGGACGCCGCCGCCGCGGTCGCGCGTCTCGAGGAAATCTACGAGCGCAACACCGCGTTCCTGCGCCAGCGCTTCGATGCGTACGCGACCGGTGAGCCGTTCGACGCGCGGGTGCGGGCGACGTACCCGTTCGTGCGCATCGCGACGATGACCCACGCGCGCGTCGACTCGCGGCTGTCCTACGGCTTCGTCTACGGCCCCGGCGTCTACGAGACCACGGTCACGCGCCCGGATCTGTTCCGCGATTACTACACGGAGCAGATCCGCCTGCTGATCGACAATCACGGCGTGCCGGTGGAGGTCGGGGAGTCCCGCGAGGCGATCCCGGTGCACTTCGCCTACCGCCGCGACGTCAGCATCGCCGCGGATCTCTCTCCGACGCAGCCGCTGCGCGACGTGTTCGATACCCCCGACCTCGGCGCGCTCGACGATGCGATCGTCAACGGCACGCTCGAGCGGCCCGACGGCGCGCCGGCGCCGCTCGCGCTGTTTCGCGCCGCGCGCGTCGACTATTCGCTGCACCGGTTGCACCACTACACCGGCACGGATCCGGAGCATTTCCAGAACTTCGTGATCTTCACGAATTACCAGTTCTACGTCGACGCGTTCGCGCGCATCAGCCGCGAGCGTGTGGCTCGCGGCGACGTGAGGTGTGACGCTTTCGTAGAGCCCGGGAACCTCGTCACGCGCCGGGGGCAGCCGGAGCGCGGCGCGGCCGGACGGCCGCCGGAACGCATGCCGCAGATGCCGGCGTTCCATCTCGTCGCGCCGCGCAACGAAGGCATCACGATGATCAACATCGGCACCGGGCCGTCGAACGCCCGCAACATCACCGACCACGTCGCCGTGATGCGGCCGCACGCGTGGCTGATGCTCGGTCATTGCGCCGGCCTCAGGAATTCGCAGAAACTCGGCGACTACGTGCTCGCGCACGGCTATGTGCGCGAGGATCACGTGCTCGACGAGGAGCTGCCGCTGTCCGTGCCGATCCCGGCGCTCGCGGAGATGCAGGTCGCGCTCGAGCAGGCCGTCGGCGAGGTGACGGGGCTGACGGGTTTCGATCTGAAGCGCGTCATGCGCACCGGCACGGTCGCGAGCGTCGACAACCGCAACTGGGAGCTCGGCGACCAGGTCGCCACGATCCGGCGCCTGTCGCAATCACGCGCGATCGCGCTCGACATGGAGTCCGCGACGATCGCGGCGAACGGCTTCCGCTTCCGTGTGCCGTACGGCACGCTGCTGTGCGTATCGGACAAGCCGATGCACGGGGAGATCAAGCTGGCCGGCATGGCGAGCGAGTTCTACCGGCAGCGCGTGGGCCAGCACCTCGACATCGGGCTCGCGGCGCTCGAGAAGCTGAAGGCGCACGAGCGAGAGCGGCTGCACTCGCGCAAGCTGCGCAGCTTCACCGAGGTGGCGTTCCAGTAGGGCTCCGTCTGCGATCACCGCACGGTTCGAGCCGACCCGCAGCGGCCGAGCGGGCGCTGCGAGTCGGAAGCACGTCGCCCCCAATCGCATCCATCGATTCATAGGTGAATGCCCCATCTCGCGCGGGCACTTGGGGGGCGTACGCTGAAGAGAGCAGGAATTCCTGCACCGCCGCGCCGGCAGGGGGCGCGAGAGCCCTCCGCTCGGGCGCTCGTACGGCACTGCTCTGTCGCGCACGGATTCAACCACGGAGCCACGTCATGCAGATCACAGACGTTCTTTCCCGGATGGGAGGCATCCAGTCGATGGCGCGCGAGCTCGGCATCAGCGAGCAGGAGGCGGCGCGCGGCGCCGACGCTCTCGCGCCGGCTGTGCTCGGCGGTTTCAAGAAGCAGGCGCAATCGCAGCCGGGAGGCCTCGACGGGCTCGGCGGCCTGCTCGGGCAGCTCGGCGGGGGCAATCTTCTCGACGATGTGCTGTCGTCGCAGCCGACTCACGTCGACCGGGGGAATCAGGTGCTCGGGCAGATCTTCGGCTCGAGAGAGGTGAGCCGCACCGTTGCGCAGAACGCGTCGTCGCAGTCGGGTCTCGATCCGGCGCTGCTGAAGAAGATGCTGCCGATGCTCGCGATGCTGGTCGCCGGCTACATGTCGAAGGAGCGGGGAGCCGCGGCACAGGCGTCGCCGAAGAGCGGCGGGCTCGCGTCGATGCTGAGCGGCATCTTCGGGCGCCGCCGCACGGCCGGCGCGGGCGTCGGCGGGCTCGGCGGTCTCGCTTCCATGCTCGACATGAACAAGGACGGCAACCCGCTCGACGATATCCTGCGGATGACGGGGCAGGGAGGCACGGAACGGGAGCCGCCGCGGACGGGGCCCGGCGTCTGACTGCGTTGCACCGGCGCGCCCACTATCGCGTGCGCCGGTTCTCAATTCCGCTGCCGGTTCCTGGCAGGTGCAGCCGGAGTGTTCATAATGTCGCCCGGAACTCGACTGGGAGCCGGGACCGAGGCGTGGACGACCGCAGCATGATTGTCGCCGCTTTCGCGGCGGTGACCGCCATCGTGATCTATGCTTTGGTGCTGGTGCGGCGCCGACGCGGGTCCGTTGCGAGCCGGCAGGGGTCCGCGCCGAATGAGGCGCCTGCGAACGCCGCACTCGATGCCGTCCGGAGCGTCCGCTTCCTGCGCGACATTGGGTTCTTCGCCGACGACCCGGAGAGCCCCGATGACGAGCTGGCGCGCAGGCTCGAGCAGCGCATCGAAGACGAATGGGGGGCGCCGCTCGCCGAGCTCGCGAGGACGTCGCCGCAGCTCGACGTGCTGATTGCGCTGCAGGATGAACGGCGTTCGTATCGAGCTCCCGACGAATACTTCTATCCCGGCGAGGACTCCTTCCTCGAGATCGTCGAGCGCTGCGGCGCGCTCGAAGGCCTCCCCCGCTACACGCCTCTCGCGGAGGAGTGGACGAGCACGGACGGGCCCGTCGAAGTCCGTTTTTCCGTCGAGGGCCGCGAGTCGGCCCACACCGTTCGCGATCCGAAGTACATCGACCCCGGCCTGTTCGGGTCGCTCAACGCCGCCGCCTCGGGCGGCTCACGACGCCTTCGGGTCTCAGATGCGCTCGGGATGCCGAACGTCGTGCTGGCGCTGACCGACAGCGAGACGGAAGCGCTCGTCTCGCACCGCGGGTGGGTGTTCCATCCCGCCGCCGACTGACTCGGCTTTGCAGCCGGGGGCAGCCGGCCGGGGGCTGTCCGGTGCTTCTGCTGCTCGGGATCGCAGCGTGGGCCGGTGCGCTGCGGCAACGCGGGGGCCGATCCGATCCGCAGTGACTCCGATACCAGGTTGCTGCGGTCGGCGGAAGGGGCCGAGTTGCTCGGCCCCTTCCGTTTTGGTCACGTTCTCGCGATCGCGACGGGCAGGCGGCATAGGTTCCGCGCGCCTGCGGGCGCACAATACGGGTCGAGTCAACGCACCGGGGGAACCCGAGGGGGAACGGCTATGTCTCGCCCGGCTATGTTTCTGGTCCTCGTCCTCGCGACCTGCGCCGCGCGCGCCCATCACAGCCAGGTCGGTATCTTCGATACGAGCCGGACGATCGAAATCACCGGCGTCATCAAATCAGTGTCGTGGCGCAACCCTCACGGCCGGATTCTGCTCGAGGTCACCGACGACGCAGGCAACGTCGTCGAGTGGGATGCCGAGACGGCGTCGGTCAGCATCCTGCGCAACCGCGGCGCCGACGGCAGCTCGATCGTGGTCGGCGACCGCGTCACGATCGCGGGCGCGCCGTCGCAGCGCAATCGCCCGGAAATTCTGGCGAGCAGCGTGCTGCTGCCGAGCGGCTACGAGTTCACTTTCGGGTCGGCCCAGGCGCACTTCCCTCAGGGCAAGGCCGGCAGAATCATCGGCCGCGCGACCATCGAGGGCGACATCGAGCGTGCCGTCGCCGCGGCGGACGGCATCTTCCGCGTGTGGAGCACGATCATGAGCGACCCGGACGCGTTCCCGATGTTCAAGGGCGGCTACCCGCTGAACGACGCGGGCCGGGCGAAGCTCGCCGAATGGAATCCGCGGGACAACGTGCTGCTGAAGTGCGGCAACAAGGGCACGCCGCTGATCATGATCACGCCGCTGCCGATCGAGTTCGTCCGGCAGGGCGAAAACATTCTGATGCGCCTCGAGGAAAACGACGCGCGCCGGCTGATCCACATGGGGCCGGACGCCGCGCCTCCCGCCGAGCACACGCAGTTCGGCTTCTCGCGCGGCCGCTGGGAGGGCGAAACGCTGGTCGTCGAGACCGATCACATCGCGGCCGGCTATTTCGATCACGAGGGCACGCCGCAGAGCGAGGAGATCCGGGTCGTCGAGCGCTTCACGCCGAATGCGGCGTACGACCGGCTCGACTATCGGATCACCGTTGCGGACCCGGTGTATTTCTCGGAGCCGTTCGAGCTGACCCGCTATTTCGTCTGGAAGCCGGAGATGACGGTGCACCCTTACGAGTGCCTGGACCGCTTCTAGCCGACGCGCGAGCGCCGTCGGGCCCGCCTCCGGCCTGCCCCGCCGGCTAACGATAGCGGCTGACTTCGAGCCCGCTGCCGATCGGCAGCAGCACGGAAGTCATGTCCGGCGCCGCGCGGACGCGATCGCGATAGGCATCGGCGTTCGCGCGGGCGCGCTCGGGATACAGCATGTTGTCGGCCACGATCAGCGCCCCGTCCGCGAGCTTGGGGTAGATGGCGTCGAAGCTCGCGACATAGAGATCCTTCCACAGGTCGAGCAGCACGAAATCGAACGGGCCCGGCAGCGCCGCCAGCGTTTCGAGCGCATCGCCCAGCCTGAAGTCCACGTAGTCCGCGAGGCCGGCCTCGGCCATCTTCTCCCGCGCATGGTCGATCTTGCGCGGATGAAGCTCGAGCGTCGTCACGGTGCCGCCCGACTCGCGCGCGGCCTCGGCGAGCCAGACGGTCGAGTAGCCGTACGACGTGCCGACCTCGAGAATCGCGCGCGCCTTCGCTTCCTTGATCAGCAGGTTCACGAACTGCGCCGCCGCGGCGCCGATCGGCAGCAGCAGGTCGTCGAGGTCCCGCTGCCGGTTCTCGGATACGAGACCGCGCGCGATCGCGACCTCCTCGTCGGCTCGCGCCTGGTAGGCCTTTACGACGGCCTCGACTTTGTGGTCCATGTGATTCTCCATTTCACGCCGCCTGCGGCGGCGGCCGGATCGGGCGGATCGGGTGTTCCGTCCCGATATTGTGCCGCATACGGCCGAGGTCGCCGGCGCCGATTCCGCATCGGCTTCCGGTGGGGCGGCATCGGGGACGACGATGACGCGCGCCCGCAGTCGATTTCGAGGCCGGCGACGAACCCTGCGCCCGCGCGGCTTCGGCTTCGGTCACGAGCGGCGACGACGCGCGCGGCGGCTGTCGTATAGTCTCTCCCGGCGCCGCCGCGGCGGAGGATCGGGACGGAGCCGTGCTCGCTGCGGCGCCAATGCCGAGTCGCCTAGGCCGAGTCGCCAACGCCGAGTTGCCAAAGCCGAGTTGCCCAAGCCGAGTTGCCCAAGCCGATTTGCCTAAGCCGAGATGTAGTAAAGGAGGTCTCCCATGCGCGGTCGAAAGTTCTGGCGAAAGATATCGGGTGCGGCGCTGATCGCGCTGGCAGGCAGCGGGCAAGCCGCGCTCGCGCAGACGCCGGCGGGCCCGGAATGGTGGCCTTCCGAATGGGGACCCGAGGACGAGCGCGGCGCGGCCAATCGGATCACGCCGCAGAAAGTGCTCGAGGCGGTGTCGCTGATCGAGGAGGGCAGAATCTACGAGCTCGGCCGCGAATACGAGCCGAGCATGCCGCTGTTCGGCAACCGCCATTTCAGCCTGACGATCCCCGGGCTGCCGACCGTCGAGACGGGCGGGGAGAACGGCGTCGTGTTCAACGACGAGCTCGTCAGCGGCGAGCTCGGGCAGATCGGCACGCAGTTCGACGGTCTCGGCCATGTCGGCACGGCCATGGACGGCGACTACGTTTTCTACAACGGCTTCAGGCTGTCCGAATTCGGCACGTCCTACGGCCTGAACCGGCTCGGCATCGAGAAAGTCGGCGTGCTGTTCACGCGCGGTGTGCTCGTCGACGTCGCGCGCTACAAAGGCGTCGAGCGGCTCGATCCGTCATACGTGATCACGATCGAGGACATCGAGGCGACGCTCGACATGGAGGGCGTCGAGATCGGCGAAGGCGACGCGGTCTTCTTCCATACCGGCTGGGGGCAGCTGTGGAACGTCGACAACGAAGCCTACGGCGCGAGCGAGCCCGGCCCGGGCATCACGGCGATCAAGTGGCTCGCGGACAAGAACATCGTCATGACGGCGGCGGACAACTTCGCGATGGAGGCCTCGCCGGGCGAAAACCCCCGGCGCCCGCTCGAGGGCCATCAATGGCTGCTGAGCCGCGGTATCTACAATCTCGAGAACGTCGATCTCGGCGAGCTCGCCGCCGATCGCGTCTACGAGTTCGCGTTCATCTTCGCGCCGATGAAGCTGAAGGGAGCGACGGGCGCGCCCGGAAACCCGATCGCGGTGCGCTGAGTCTTGGGAGGCGGCAGCCGCGTGGAGCGGCGAGCCGCCGGCCGCGGGCGGGAGCTACCGCCGCCGCACGCCGCGCGAGGCCTCTGCCTCGAGCGGATTCTCCGGCCAGTCATGTTTCGGGTAACGGCCCCGCAGATCCTTGCGGACGTCGGCGTAGGCGCCGCGCCAGAAGCTCGCGAGGTCTCGCGTCACCTGCACGGGGCGTTGCGCGGGCGACAGCAGCTTGAACGTGACGGCCGCGCGTCCGTCCGCGATGCGCGGCGTCTCGTCGAGCCCGAAGACTTCCTGTAAGCGCACGGCGACGACGGGAGCGTTCTCGTCGCGGTAGTCGATCCGGATCCGCGAGCCGCTCGGCACCTCGAGCCGCGGCGGCGCGAGCTCGTCGAGGCGTCCCTGGCGCTCCCAGCCGAGCCGCGCCGTCAGCGCGTCGAGCAGCGGCAGGCGCGCGAGGTGCTCGCGGCGCGTGATGCCGTCGAGCCAGGGCGCGAGCCACTCCTCGAGCGCAGCCGCCAGCGCCGCATCGTCCATGGGCGGCCAGTCGGCCGCATCCTCGAAGCCGAGCGCGCGAACGAACTCGACCCGCGCCTGGAAGTCCCGCGCGTCCTGTGTCCACGGCAGCGCCTCGACCCCGAGCTGACGCAGGCCCGTCAGCATCGCCGCGCGCGCCGCCTCGGCGGGTATCTGCGGCAGCGGCTTCTCGTCGACGACCAGGGCGCCGAGGCGGCGCGCGCGGCGGGCGGCGACCGCCTGCTCGCGCGGGTCCCACTCGACCTCGTCGCGCTGCTCGAGCTCGTCCGCGAAGTGCGTCTCGATGTCCTGTCGGTCGAGGGCGGCGGCGAGACGGATCCGCGCGTCCCGATCGCGGTCGTCGAGATCGACGGCGACGATGAATGGCTCGCGCGCCAGCCTCTGGCCCTCGTCGAGCACGGCGCCGCGGCCGTTCGCGAGCGTGTAGCGCGGCTCGCCGCCCGGTCGGCGACGGCCGATACGGTCGGGGTAGGCGAATGCGAGCAGCACGCCGGCGAGCCGGCCGCGGCCGTGCGCTGCGCCGTCTCTTTCGGCGCCTGCCTCGCCGCGGCGCGCTTCGGGCCGCGTGTTCCGATCGGCGCCACGGCGCCCGTCCGCGAAGCGCCGCTCGAGCTCCCGCGCAAGCTTTCGGACGCGGTGCGCCGAGCCCTTGTCCGTGCCGGGCGGGTATTCCGAGATGCGCGTGCTCGAGGGCTCGAGGCGGCGGCCGACATCGGTGCGCTGCGCGTTGAAGCGTCCGCTGCCGTCGTGCGCCGCGCCGGCACCGCTCTCGCGTTCGCCACCTATCAGCCGCAGGCGCTCGCCGACGTCGGCGTCGCGGGCAGCCTCGCCGCGCAGCAGATCGCGCTCGGACAGCAGCGCCGCGAGGGTCGCGGCCAGCGGCAACGCGCCGAGCGAGCGGGCGCGCAGCAGCATATGCGCGAGCCGCGGATGCACGGCGGCCTGCGCCATCTCCCGGCCGTGCGGCGTGAGGCGTCCGGCGCCGTCGAGCGCGCCGAGGCGCTTCAACAGATCGCGCGCGCTCGCCAGCATTGCGGCAGGCGGCGGATCGAGCCAGCGCAGCGCCGCGGCGTCGGCCGCACCCCAGCTCGCGAGCTCGAGCGCGAGCGGCGCGAGGTCGGCCGCCAGGATTTCCGGCGGCGTCGTCGGCGCGAGGCCGCGGTGGGCCGCTTCGCTCCAGGCTCGATAACAGACGCCCGGCGCCGTGCGGCCGGCGCGCCCCTGTCGCTGCTCGGCCGAGGCGCGCGAAATGCGCTCGGTCTCGAGACGGCTCATGCCGGTCGAGGGATCGAAGGTCGCGCGCCGCACGAGTCCCGAGTCGACGACGACGCGCACGCCTTCGATCGTCAGGCTCGTCTCGGCGATGTTCGTCGCGAGCACGACCTTGCGCTCGCCCGCGGGCCCCGGTGCGATGGCCGCGTCCTGCGCGGCCGCGCCGAGGTCGCCGTACAGCGGCACGACGCGAGCGGGTCGAGAGGCGCCGTTCCGAAGTTCGACGGAGCTCGCGCCGCCCTGCTCCGACGCGTCGTGGAGCAAAGCCTCTACGCGGCGGATCTCGCGGACTCCGGGCAGGAAGACGAGCACGTCCCCTTCCGTTTCGCGCAGCGCGCGCCGCACCAGCTGCACGATGGCCGCTTCGGCGGTCGGTCCGCGTGCCGCGCCCCGTGCCGGACGGGCGTCGGCGGGCCGGCCGCCGCGCGCGTCGGGGCGGGGCGGCGCGCCGCGTCCGGCCCAGCGAGTCTCGACCGGGAA
>JAFGNC010000462.1 GCA_016927175.1 Gammaproteobacteria bacterium
TCAGCACGTCCTCGACCGTCTCGAGCACCCCCGGCACCTTGAGAACGATCCGGCCGGCGCCGGTGTCGAGCGCGCCGGCCGCGACCAGGCGGTTGTTGCGCGACACGAAGTTGAAGATGTCCTCGTAGCTCAGGTTGTAGCTCTCGAGGCGCAACGGATCGACGACGACCTCGAGCAGCTCCTCGCGGTCGCCGACGATTTCCGCGTCGAGCACGCCGGGCAGCCCCTCGAGGGTGTCGCGCAGGTCGCGGGCGAGCGTGATCAACGTCCGCTCCGGCACGCTGCCGTGCAGGTTCACGACCAGCACGGGGAACAGCGCGACGTTGACCTCCTGCACGACCGGCTCGTCCGTGTCGTCCGGCAGCTCGGCCTTGACCATGTCTACCTTCTCGCGCGCATCGAGCAGAGCCTTGTCGGCGTCGAAGCCCGCCTCGAACTCGAGAATCACGACGGCGCTGCCTTCAGTGGCCGTCGCGCGCATCTCCTTCAGCCCTTCGAGGCTGCGCAGCTCGGTCTCCATCGGGCGCACGAGCAGCCGCTCGGCGTCCTCGGGCGAAATTCCCTCGTGCGACAGGTTCACGTAGATGATCGGGATCGCGACGTCCGGCTCCGACTCCTTCGGAATGGAGGCGTAGGCCACGATGCCGGCGATCAGAAGGATCGCGAGCACGAGCACCACCGGCCGGGGCCGGGTCACGAAAGCTGCTATCAGCGCGTTCATTCGTGGACCGGCTGCACCGTCTCGCCGATGGCGACGAAGCCCTGACCGACGGTGATGATCAGAACATCGTCAGGCAGCCCGGTGACCCAGACGCCGTCGTTCGCGGAGCGCACGATCTGCACTTCGTGGAAGCGCACTTTGTGAGTCTCGTCGACCGCCTTGACGCCGATGTTGCCGTCGTCGTCGAGGGTCAGCAGCGCGGGCGACAGGAAGTGCGCCTCGATCTCGGCGGCAGGAAGCCGAAGCTCGGCCGTCATGCCGGCAGGCATCGCGTGATCCGGGTTCGGTATCGCAAGCTCGATCCGGAAAGTCCGCGTGTTCGGATCGGCCACCGGCGAGATGTAGCGGATCGTGCCTTCGGCGACTTCCCCGTCGACGAGCTGCGCGCGGCCGGCGCCGCCGATCGAAACCTTGCCGATCTCCCGCTCGCTGAGCTCGCCGACCGCGATCAGCGGATCGTTGTCGGCGACCTGGGCGATCGGATCGCCGATCCCGACGTAGTCCCCGATCTCGACGCTGCGGTCTTCGAGCACGCCGTCGAACGGCGCCGCGATTTTCGTCCGCTCGAGGTCGAGGCGAATCTGCTCGAGCGCCGCGCGAGCGCTGACGAGCTGGGCGTTGGCTTCCGCGATCTGCACCTCCGCCGCAAGCTGGCGGCCTTCCAATGCTTTCGCGGCCTCGTACTGCAGCTCGCGATGAGCGAGGAGCGCCTCGGCCTCCTCGAGCCGGGCGTTGCGCTCGCGCTCGTCGAGCGACACGATGCGTTCCCCTTCGGCTATCGGTCGGCCGCGCTCGACGCCGATCTCGACGACCCGGCCCTCTGTCTCGGCTTTGATCTCGACCACGCGGTTCGGCTCGGTGCGCCCGCTGACGACGACATTACGCACGACGGGCTCGGCGACGGACCTGCGCACCGCAACGCGCACGCCGGTCGCGGCTTGCTCTGCCTTCGGCGTATATCCGGCGCCGGCGCCGGATGCGGCGGGAGCATGGCCCTCGCCGCGCGCCGCCGGGCCAGACGACGCCGCGGCGCCGCTGGCGGCCGCGTCGTCGGCGGAAGGCGCTCGCGCGCCGACCAGTCCGGACAGCATCCAGACTGCCGCGGCGGCGGCGACTCCGACGGCCATCAATGAGCTCTTGGATAGCATCGGGCGTTTCATCGTCGAGCCTTTCGCTTGTCGATTCGAAATCGGCGTGTCTCCGTCGGCCGCCCGGAGCAGTTTCTGTGCCAGGCGCCGCCGGAGGGCTAAGAACTTGAGCCGGGAGACTTTTTGGGATCGGGCCGGCCGTCAGCGGTTCCGGTTCAGTGATGCGTTCGACTACTAAGTAGTCGATCCGGCCACTGTTCGGGAAGGCTGAGGCGCCGGCTCTTCCGATCTCGCGAATTCACGATGATTCACCGCAGGCATTCCGGACGTTGGAGTTTCGACCGCGCCTCACCGTGTTCGTGCCGCCACGGCGCGCAGGCGCGCTCGGAGAACGGTCCAAAGTCGATTCGGGTGGGGTGCAGCGGACCGCGTAGCATAGATGACCCGCCTCGGTTTGTCGATTGGCATCGCACCGATGCCGAGACGCCGCGGATTGCCTGTCGCTCTATTGCGACGGTTCCTCGAGCGCGATGACACCGCACCCGGTCACGGCAGGAAGCGTGTAGTAGCTGTAGAAGCTGCGTGCACCAGGATCGAGCGCCGCGCGAATGCCGTACCACATCGTCAGCTCGGCGGCCTCCGTGCCGACGATCCGGGACATCAGCTTCCCTTGCGCGCCCCGATCGCGGAGCGTCCGGTCGGATCGGGCCGCGCGGCGGCGCGCGGCGTCATCGGATGTCCTCCGGCATCAGCTCGATCCGGTGCGGTACGAGCGTGTGCAGATCTCGCCCGTGAACAGGAATGCGCTCGGCGCGGCGAGACCGAGGTCGATCGCGCCGGCGTCAGGATGCGTCATTCGAAGTGCCGGGCCTGTAACCGACGGGGCCGCTGCTCTGCGGATCGACGAAAATCCGCTCGATGTGCCGCTCCCGAATGCGCCAGCGGCCGTCGCCGCAGCGCACGTACACGTCGTTGAAGTCCGCCACCAGTATCGGCAGGGCCGGCGCCAGCGGCGGCAGGCCGTCCTGGCCGAAAGTCATGCAGACGCTGTTGCCGCTGGCGCGCGCGCGGCTCTCGATGTCGAGCTTGAGGCCCGAGCACATATGCCGGGACGTGCGGGGTCCGGCCGCGGCACGATTGCGGAACAGCCGCTCGACCTCCGCGCGGCCCTCGGACCGGCGCGCGCCGTGCGTATACAGCACGTCGTCCGTAAACAGGTCGACGAGCGAGTCGACGTCGTTGTGGTCGAGGTAATGCGTGAACGCGGTGTTCAGGTCCTCGAGCGCGATACGGATCTCGATGCGCTCGAGCGGCGTCAGCGTAGCCGCCATCGGCCGATCTCCCTGTCCTCGACGACGACCGGGTTCTTCTGCGTGCCGAGCCCCTCGATCGATACCTCGACCGGCCCCGGCACGGTCTGAAAGTTCGCCTGATGAATGGACTTTCGATTCGCCGACGGCTTGAAAGCCGTGCCGAAAGAGACGACGTCGCCGGGCTCGAGCGTTTGAAACTGGCTGATGAAGCTGATCACTTCCGCGACCTTGTAATTGTAGTAGCGCGTGCTGTCCTCGGCGATCGTCTCGCCGCCGACGCGGCACTCGACGGCGAGGTCGTCGGGGTCGGCGATCTCGTCCCGCGTCACGAGCCACGGGCCGAGCGCGCCGAACGTATCGCTGCCCTTGTAACGGCCGGCGTACGACAGGTGCTGCTCGACCTTCTCGGTCTTGTCCGGATCCGTCTTGCTCGCGTACATGGCGTAGTAATGGAACATGTCCTCCGCGCGCATGCCGTTGCCGGTCACGTCGTTGAAGATCGAGTAGCCGAAGATCGCGTCGAGCGCGCGCTCCGCGTCGACGTCACGCGTTCTGCTCCCGATCACGGCGGCGAGCTCGGGCTCCGGGTGCACGCTGCCGTAGTAACGGCGCACGCGAATCGGCTCGAGGTGCCCGACGAGGCAGGAAGAGGGCTTCAGAAAGAAAGCGGGGTGGCTCGGGGCGCTGATCTTGCGCGTATTGCTCGCCGAGTTGTTCATCGCGACGGCGCAGATCTTGCCCGGCCGCACGGGCGGGAGCCACTCGACGTCGGCCGCGGAAATACGCCGGACCTGCCGGTCGCCCGCCTCGACCTCCCGGATCGCCCGCGCTACGCCCGCGGCCAGCTGCGGCCACGCGGCGATCA
>JAFGNC010000069.1 GCA_016927175.1 Gammaproteobacteria bacterium
CGCCGTCGGCGCGACGGCGAGCACCTGCTCGAGGCTCGCGCCGTCGTCGATCAGGGCCTGGATGCGGTCCCGGATCGCCGTCAGCATGCCGACGTACTCGACGAGGTCTTCGTAGCCGCCGATCGGGCCGTGGCCCGGCACGACGACGGTGTTCTCGTCGATCCGCTCGAGCACCGCGCTGCAGAACGCGATGATGCCCTCGAGGCTGCCGCCGTTGTCGGCATCGATGAACGGATAGCCGGCGGTGTTGAACACGTCGCCCATGTGCACGACGTTGCTCCCGCGGAAGATCACGGCGGTATCGCCGGTCGTGTGGGCCGGGCCGAAGTGCAGAAGCTCGATCGCCTCGCCGTTGAAATGGAACATCATGGCGTCGGTGAACGACATGACAGGCCGCGCTTCGGGCGGATAGGCGGGTTGCTCGCGCGTCATCGCCACGAGGTTGATGACGTTGTCCTGCGTCAGCATGCGGCGGGAGTTCTCGTGCGCGACGATCCATGTGCCCTCGGGGCCGAGCGCCAGGTTGCCGTCCGCGTGGTCGAAGTGCCAGTGCGTGTTGATGACGAAGTCGATGTCGCCGCCGCCGAGCCGCCGGATCTCGTCCTTGTACTTCGGCGCCATCTCAGGGAACTGGTCGTCGACGATCAGCACGCCCTGCTCGCCGATCGACGCGACGATTGCGCCGCCGACGCCGTTCAGCACGTGCAGGTTCCCGCCGAGCGGCTCGCTGGTGATCGGCGTCGTGCGCAACGCCTCCTCCAGGTTCGCGAGCTGAGCCGAAGCCGCACCGGCAACGAACGTTGCGGCAAGCGCCGCAGCAAACCTGGCAAGATGCATTCGGTGACTCCTTATAATTGTGTATCGCGCTTCGGTCGATCGCTCTTCGGTTGATCGCTCTTCGGTCGGCCCCTTATCGGGTCGATCGCTTCCGGTCGGGAGGCGAAGCGCGTGAGCGGCACCCGCTTCGCTCCATCTGTCTCCCTGCTCTACGCTACCTTCTCCGGCTTGTGCGAGCCGGCCGAGCGGATGATCGCCTCGGTAACCGACGCGCCGTGCACCATCTCGTCGAGCGGGATCAGATACTCGCCGCGCCCCTCGGCCGCGTCGGCGAAGGCCTCGAGCGCCGCGCGCGTGACGTCGAGGCGCTCGGCTTCCCAGGTCTCGGCCGGTCCCTTGATCGGCTTGAAGATGCAGTTACCGAACAGCCGCGTACGCCGCTCCTCGGACGAAGCTCCCGCGACGTGCGTCATGCCTTCGAGGCGCACGTAACCCTTCGAGCCGTAGACCTGGAAGCTGAAGCCGCCGCCGGTCGCGGTCATCGTGCCGAGGTAGCCGGACATGCCTTCCTTCATGCGGAACAGCACGGACGTCGTGTCGTCGGCGTCGACCTCGACGACGCGGCGGAAGCTCTGGCAGTAGACCTCGTCTATCGCGCCGCACAGGTCGATCATGCCGTCGACTGCGTGCACGCCCATCGGGGTCAGGCCGCCGCACGGCGTCTCTTCCTTGTTCGCGCGCCAGGCGTCGGGCTTCAGGAACAGCGCGTTCGGGAAGGTCATGGTCGCCTCGACGTGCAGAATCACGCCGAGGTCGCCGCTGTCGATCATGTTGCGCAGCTTGGTCATCTCGGGATGCCAGCGGCGGTTGTAGCCGAGGCCGAGCGTGACGCCCGCCTTCCTGACGGCGTCGACGGCCTCCTGGGCGCTGTCTCTCGTCAGCGCGAAAGGCTTCTCGCAGAACACGTGCTTGCCGCGTGCCGCCGCCGCGACGACCTGCTCGACGTGCAGCGAGTGCGGCGTCGCGAGCACGACCGCGTCGATGTTCGAGTCGTCGATGACCTCGTCGAAGCTGCGGTACAGCTTCAGCTTGTGCTGCTCGGAGAATCCCTTGACCTCGTCGCTGACGGTGCGCGTCGCGCCGGCGACGAAGCGCATCTTGTCGCTCGGATTGTCGGCGATGGCTTCGACGAGCGTGCGCCCCCACCACCCCATGCCGACGATTGCTGCATTGATCACTTCGCTTGTCCTCCCAACTCCGAAATCTGTCGCCGATGCCTCGTTCTTACGGCGCCGCTTCGAACGGCCGGCGCCGCGCCGGCATCAATCCTTCAAACCGCTCGCAACCGCCTGCTCCTGCGCGATGATCGACCAATCCTTGTCGGCGTTGCCGTGCGCGACGGCACTGAGCAGCCGGTCCCGATACACGTTCAGGCTCGGCAGCGGCACGCTCGCCACATTACCGGCCGCGATCATCAGGTTCGAGTCCTTGAGCCCGAGCGAGGTCGTGAAGCCGACCGTGTCGTACGCCTGCTTCGAGATAATGCCGCCGTAGACTTTGTAAGCGGGCGCGGCGAACAGCCCGTCCGTCAGCACGTCGTTGAATACGGCAGGGTCCACGTCGAACTTGCGGGTCAGCGCAAAACCTTCGCCCATCGCCTCGATCGCACAGCCGAGAATCATGTTGTTCGCGAGCTTCACGGCGGAGGCGCCCGCCGGATTCGTGCCGGCATTGAACGTGCGCCGGCCCATCGGCTCGAACACCGGCGCCAGCTTCTCGATCGCGTCGGCCGGGCCCGCGGCGACGATGCCGAGCTGGCCTGCCGCGGCCGCGTCCGGACGCCCGAGCACGGGGGCGGCGACGAGCACGTGGCCCGCCTCCCTGTGCTTCTTGTCTAGCTCGCCGAGCGCCGTGACGCTGTGCGTGCCCATCGGCACGTGGATCGCGCCCTTGGCCAGCGACCCCAGCAGCGCGGTGCTCACCATCTGGTCGAGCGCCGCGTCGTCCGTCAGCATGGTGATGACCACCTCGCGGCCGGCGCACGCGCCGGCCGGCGAATCGGCGACCTTCGCGCCCTTCTTCTCCAGCTCGTCCGCTTTGGAGCGCGTGCGGTTGTAGACGACGAGATCGTGACCGGCGTCGATCAACCGGCCCGCCATCGCCTGCCCCATCCGGCCGAGCCCGATGAATCCTACCTTCATGATGTCGTTCTCCCTCGCTCTATCGGTCGGCGGCGCTCGGTGTCCGCCTGCTTGTCGTTTCGAGCGTGTCGGCGCTCGATGCGCGGCGCTGATCCTGGCCGCGCTCGGCGCGATCGGCTCGCTGCTGACGTTGGTCGCCGCCGCGGTGGCGACGGCCCCCGCGGCCTGCCGCTAATCGAGCAGCTGGCCGCGCACCCACTCAAGCTCGCGCGTCACGTAGTCGACGATGTCGCCGGTCTTCAGGTGCTCCGGCAGCACGTCCCACGTGTACGTCTCGATCTCGAGGTGCGGCGACAGCTTGTTCTCTCTGTGAAACTTCAGCGCGTCCTCGATTGCGAAGCGCGTCGTCTTGAATTCGCCGAGGTCCTCGAGGAATACCGGCACGTGGAAGTGCGTGCGCCACTCGCGCGGACCGGGGTCGCGCTCCCACGCCTCGAACGCGTCCTCGAGGTTCAGATAGCGTGTCAGCTGGCCGTTGCGCTTCTCGACGGTCTGCGTCAGGTAGATCGTGTCGGCGTACTGGCGCAGCGCGTCCACCTTCTCCTGCGTGACCTCGGGCGTGCGCATCGCCGCGGCTTCCTGCAGCTTGAACACCGGAATGCCCTTGTCGGCCAGGGTCCGCAGAGATGCGCTGATGTCCTCGAACTCGACGGCCTGATGGCAGATGTCGTAGACCATACCGAGATGATCGCGCAGCGCATCGGCCGCGGCGGTCTCCGAAAGGCCGGTCTGCTTCGCGAGCGACTTAGCGCTCGGGTCCGCGTAGAGATGATTCGTGAAATAGTCCACCGCTTCCTCTGTCGTCTCGAGGAAGCAATACGGCTCGGGCTCGAGCGCGAGGCGCACCTTGCGGCCCGTGCGCTGATGGATGCCGACCAGGTGCGCGACCGTGCGGATGACCTGCTGCGTGAACGCCTCGACGACTTCGGGTCCCGTCACGCGCGGCTTGAAGCCGAGCGGCGGACTCTGAATCGTCGGCTCCACGCCCGGCTGGCACACCTCCGCAAGGATGTCGGCCACCTGCATCGTATAGCCGGCGCGGTCTTCACCGCGCCAGTCCGGCTCGTAAACCTGCTCCTTGACGACGGTGTTCTTGAACGGCCCGTAAGGGAACGCGTTCACGGTGTACAGGTACATGTCACGCTCGTCGAGGAACGCTTTGAGCTTCGCGCGCTCGTTCGCGTCCTTCGTCAGCGTCGCGGCGGATGCAGCAGAAATGCGAAGCGAAACGCCGAAGGGATCGTTCGGCGAAACGCGCTCTTTGACCTGCGGAACATAGCGGTTCAGGCTGTCCCAGATTTCGCTCCAGGTGTCACCGGGGTGCACCAGCGTCGAATACGTCAGATGGCCGAGGCCGCGGCCTAAGTCCATGGTCGATCTCCTTGAAACACTCGCGATCGCGGTGCGTTCCGCGCGTCCCGAATAGAGCCCGCAAAACGCGAGCCGAGACGGCGAGTACGGTTTCCGTGTCAGGGTTGTGGGCGACTGAGTTCTACAATATTGTATCCGCCTCAGCAATC
>JAFGNC010000463.1 GCA_016927175.1 Gammaproteobacteria bacterium
CGAGTCGCTGCCCGTGATACCGCGTGAGTCGCTGCCCGTGATGCCCCGAAGACGCTCGTTTACGGTGTCACCCGCGGCTGAGTGACTGTAGAGCTGGCCACACAGGATCAAGAGCCCCAAGGCTGCCAAGCGGCGGTCGATCGGTCGATCCATGCCAAACGTCTCCCCATTTCCTGTATTTGGGTAATGCGCCATGGAATTCGGATTGCATTGGTGCCCCCCTCCTAACTCCATGGCCGAACTGTAAAAAGTCTTTGTTTATAAGCGCTTATCGAATCGACTCGCTGAGTCACGATCGAGTGCGGCGAGGAATCGTTTTACAGAATCGGTACGGACTCTACATAATTGTTCTGTTTGGGATTCTGTTCCCATTCGAGACGTACGTCAAGGAAAACCAAAAAGATATTTGGCTGGGACGCGCATTTTTGAGAGCATTAGTCTCACCTGGAATGTCGTCCAGTGGCTAACTAATTGATAAACAAGAGTATAGTGGCGGAACCGAGCTTGAGCGGCTTGTGCGACGAGGGCTTACGGCCGCACTTCCCTATCCGCACGAATCGCCTTGTGATAAGGCCGTTCGAACTGCAGGACGCGGAGGCGCTGTATCGATTGCACGGTGATCCAGAGGTCACCAGATACGCTGGCGGAACGAAGACTCGGGATGAATCGAGGTCCGCCCTGCTACGGATAATCGATCGGGTCTCGTCCAGCGGCTTTGGTGCGCTCGCCCTTCAACAGAACGTTAGCGGAGACGTGATTGGGTGGTGTGGAATCCAGCGAATGCGAGATTTTGACGAGTACGAGGTGCTTTACGCTCTGGCCACTCCGAATTGGGGACAAGGGTTAGCGTACGAAGCCGCAGCTGCGCTGATGGCTGTGGCATTTGAGACTGATAGCCCGCGGCTGGAAAGGATTTGTGGGTTAGTGTTTCCTCAGAACATAAGAAGCATAAGAGTTCTGGAAAAGCTCGGGATGCACTTTGTGCGGGATCATCTTGATCAAGGTAGTGGTAAACATACCTACCTATATTCCATCTCCAGAGTGCGGTTCATCGAGCGTCATTCCTCGTCCTCGAAATAGTACACACCGATCCCCACGGTCTTTGGCTTATCGATCGAAGTGATTTCTAAAGCACTCTCGCGGCTCCCGATCCAAGAATCCGCATGCTCAATAAAGACCGCACCTTCCTCGCGCGCCCACTGTTTGAACGAATCAATTGCGTCTAACGGAAGCCGATCGGTCCAAGCAAACCGTTCGAAACGGCGAGCGGGTAGATCTTCTTCGCCACGTTGAGCTCGAGCCGCGAGTGCTGCGTTATACAGCAGTGTGTTACCCAAGTGGCGCATGGCGAACGCTGCATTCCGCACGAAATCTTGCCCAAACTCGTCCGGGCAAAAATAACGAGCCTCTACCCTCAAGCAGCCATCATCGTCTTCCGTGATGGTCCTGGCGCGCAACAGTTCCTTCCGCATCGCGCCAGGGGGAATATCGCCAGCATATTTTCGGACGAGCGCGGAGAAACCGGCCACCCCTTCATAAGCAAGACGACGAGGCACACCCGGCGCGTCCGAAAACAACGGATCAAAGTGCCAAAAGTGGATTACGGTATTAGTAGGCGTCAGTTCCATATCCGGAGTCCAACGAGAAACATCCCCCGCGTCGCGTATCTTCTTCACTTCCTTTCTCGAGAGTCCCGTCATCGCCGCAACCCTCGAGATGTTTGTAGGCCTGCCGCGCACGCCGTACTCCTCGCTTGCTGCTTGAACAAACGCGGTTTTGGCGAGACCGATAAATTCGGAACATCCTAATCCACACCGAAGCATCAACTTAGCAAGGGGCAGAAGCACGTTCCTCATTGAGAACAGCGCACTTAATTGAAGAGGAGATCTCATTCTGGAGCCGCCTTGATCCAATCGAGCAGCTGTTGTTCTGTACGCACATCAACACCGAGCTCCAGAGCCTTCTGAGCCTTCAAACCGGGGCTTTCTCCCACGATCACATAATCCGTGCTTTTCGACACGCTGCCTGCCACTTTCGCTCCGAGAGCCGTCAGCTTCTCTTTCGCCTCATCGCGGGTCATAGACGACAACGTGCCGGTCAGCACCACGGTCTTTCCGCTAAGTGGGTGCGCCGCGACAGCCGAGGGCGCCTGCGGCTTCGGCCAGTGAACCTTCTTCGCAAGCAGTTTCTTGATCGCTTCGCGGTTATGCTCCTCCTGAAAGAAGGAATGGATGCGGGTGGCGACGATCGGGCCTATGTCCGGGATTTCCTGCAGATCCTCTTCGGTCGCATCCATTAACGAGTCGAGCGAGTCATATGCTCTGGCGAGGGCGACCGCCGTCGCTTCTCCGACGTCACGTATGCCCAGAGCGAACAGGAACCTTGCGAACGTCGTCTCTCGGCTCTTGTCCAGCGCGCGCAGCAACTTCTCGGCGGACTTCTCCCCCATCCGCTCCAGTTTCATCAGCTCGTCGGCCGTCAGGTCGTACAGATCGGCTGGTGTGCGAACAAGGTCCTGGTCCACGAGCTGGTCGATCAGCTTCGGGCCGAGACCTTCGATGTCCATGGCCCTGCGCGAGCAAAAATGCCTGATCGCTTCCTTCCGCTGTGCCGCGCAATAGAGCCCGCCGACACATCTGGCCACGGATTCCCCTTCGGCTTTGACGACGTCCGATCCGCAAACCGGGCAGGTTGACGGAAGCTCGACGACGCGGGCTTTGGCAGGACGCCGGTCGAGCACGACGCTGACGACTTCGGGTATCACGTCGCCCGCGCGCCGGACGATCACCGTATCGCCGATGCGGACGTCCTTGCGATGGATTTCGTCCATGTTGTGGAGGGTCGCGTTGCTGACGGTCACGCCTCCGACGAAAACGGGCTCCAGGCGGGCGACCGGTGTCAGCGCACCTGTGCGTCCTACCTGAAACTCCACGTCCCTCACCGTCGTCAGCTCCTCCTGTGCCGGGAATTTATGTGCGAGAGCCCAGCGCGGAGCGCGAGAAACGAATCCGAGCGCGTCCTGCCATTGCAGCCTGTCGACCTTGTAGACGACCCCATCGATTTCGTAGGGTAATTGGGCTCTCTTCTTGCCGATAGTCTCGTAATAGGACAAACAACCCTGAATTCCCTCTAGCAATTCCCACTCGGGAGATGTCCTTAGGCCAAATGCCTGGAGAGCCTTCAGAATGCCGCTCTGGGTTTCCGGCAGGTCCCATCCATCGACCTCACCCAGGCCGTAGAAGAACACGTTCAACGGGCGCGAAGCCGTGATGCGGGGATCCAGCTGACGCAATGTGCCCGCGGCGGCGTTTCTGGCATTGACGAATGTCTTCTCCCCTCGTTCGGCCGCTCGCCGGTTGAGCTCTTCGAACGCGCGCTTCGGGATGTAGACTTCGCCCCTCGCCTCGAGCACGCGCGGCAGCCTCTTGCCCCTCAGGCGCAACGGAACGCCGGCGATGGTGCGCACGTTATGCGTGACATCTTCGCCAACGCTTCCGTCTCCCCTGGTCGCACCGAGGACGAAGATACCGTCCTCGTAGCGCAGGCTCACGGCCGTGCCGTCCACTTTGGGCTCGCCGACGAACGCCATGTCACCCGCGTCGAACCCGGCTGCGCGGAGACGGTCGCCGATTCTCTTACCGAAAGCCGCGACCTCCGCTTCATCGAAGGCGTTCTCGAGGGAGAGCATCGGCTTGTTGTGCCGGATCTCGCCGAACTGGGCGATGGGGCTGGCACCGACGCGCTGCGTCGGCGAGTCGGGCGTGATGAGTTCGGGGTGTGCGCTCTCGATCTCCGTCAGGCGCCGCATCAACCGATCGTACTCGGCGTCCGGCACCGTGGGTGCGTCGAGAACATAATAGGCGTAGTTGTGTTCCTCGATCGCGCGGCGCAGCTGCTCGAGTTCTGCCAGCTGTCTCCGGTCAGCCGCGCGCATTGCCTGCCACCTCAGTCTGCATGAGCTGGTGGCGATAACGGATGATTTCCTCGCGGACGTAGCGCTCCCGCTGAATGCTCCAGGAGCTGCCGCGGTCGTCGAACAGCTCGGCGTCGAGCTCGATTGCGAGCATCCGTGCGGCCTGAACCATAGCGTCGAATCGCGATACCGGATCGCCGGTACCCGGCAGCACGATGAAGAAGCTCATTCCCGCGATCGGGCTCGTCGCGAGCTGAGTCAGATCGAAGGTGCCTGGCTCCGTCAGGCTCGCGACGCTGAACAGCTCGTCGCCGGAGCCCTCGTCGTGCAGATGAAAAATGCCGTAGCGGCCATGCGCGAGCCCTGCTCCCCGCAGCGCCTGAACGGCCTCCTCGCCGCCGATTTCGCCCGCTTTCGGAATGAAACGGATCGTGACGATCTTCTCGGGAACCTGCGGTTGCTTCTCCGGCGCTTCGGCTGCGGACTGCGCCGGCTCCACCGGCTCGACCGACTCAGCGACTGCGGCCGTTTCGGTGTCCTCGGCCTGCGGAAGGATCAATCGATCGTCTTCGCCGAACTCAGGCGCCGAAGAGATGTGCGGCTCTGCCCGCCGCCTTGCGGCCGCCCTCTCGAGCCGGTTGCGTCTGAAGACACCTCGCCCCCACAGATAGATCCCGACTACGACCAGAACGCCCAGTCCGAGTAGTACCCAGCGCAGCTCCGCCATAGCTTGCGTCGTTACATCGCAGCAAGTTGTACAGCTTCGTCGAGGTCGACGGCGACCAGACGCGATACGCCCGGCTCGTTCATCGTGACACCGGTGAGCTGGTGCATCGATTCCATCGTCGCCTTGTTGTGCGTGATGATCACGAACTGAACCTGCTCGGACATCTCGCGCACGATGTCATTGAAGCGCCCGACATTCGCATCGTCGAGCGGCGCGTCGACCTCGTCGAGCAGACAGAACGGCGCGGGATTGAGCTCGAATATCGAGAATACGAGCGCGACCGCCGTCAAGGCCTTCTCGCCGCCGGACAGCAGGTGAATGGTGCTGTTTCGCTTGCCTGGCGGGCGAGCCATGATAGCGACGCCTGCCTCGAGCAGATCGTCGCCGTCGAGCTCCAGGTACGCATGCCCGCCGCCGAACAGCCGGGGGAAAAGGCGCCCCAGGCCCTGATTGGCCTTGTCGTACGTCTCCTTGAAGCGGGTCCGGGTCTCGCGATCGATCTTACGGATCGCGTTTTCGAGGGTCTCGAGCGCTTCCGTCAGATCGTTGTATTGACCGTCGAGATACTGCTTGCGTTCGGACTGTTCCTCGAACTCGTCGATCGCTGCAAGATTGATCGCACCGAGCCGCTGAATCTTCCGCTCGAGGCTCTCGAGCGTTGCGTTCCACTCCTCGGTCGTCGCCCCTTCGGGCAGCTCGGCCAGGATCTCGTCGAGCTCGAACCCGGTCTCCGTAAATTGCTCGGCAACCGTCTCGGACCGCACCTGTGCTTCCCGAGCCGTCAGCCGAACACTGTCGGCGGCATCCCGCGCTTCGGCTACGGCCTGCTCCGCCTCACTGCGGCGCTGCTCGAGCTCACGAAGCTGCGCGTCCAGGGCCTCGGCTGCGCGGCGAGCCTCCGTCAGGCGCGTCTCCACGGCGGTGCGCTCGGCGGTCAGCTCCGCAAGCCTCGTCTCGTCGGCCTCCAGAGGCTCTGCGGCGCCCTCCAGCTGCCGAATCAGCTCGTCGCGTCGCTTCACGAGGTGCTGCTGCTGCGCCTGGACCCTCGCGAGGGCCGCGCTGGCCGATTCCTTCGAGTTGCGGCGGGATTCGACCTTAATGGCGAGATCCTGCGCCGCCTGACGATCGCGCGCCGCAGCCGTCCTTGCCTCCGACAGCAGGGCCTGGTGGCGCTCGCGCTCGTCCTCGAGTCGCTCTCGAAGCTCGATCAGCTCCTCCAGGTGCTGCGCCGCCGTCTCGCGCCGTTCACGACACTCCTCGAGCGTCGACTCGACGCCGCGCTTCTCCGTCTCGAGATCCGCGATCGCGCGATCGAGCACGGCGGCCCTGCCGCGTATCTGCTCGAGCTCCACCCGAGCGGACTCGAGCGCCGTTCTCGTCTCCGAGTAAGCCTGCTGTAACCGCGTCGACTCGCTCTGGGCCTCCTTGCGGGATTCCTCGAGCTGCTCGAGCCGGCTGCGCGTATCGGCCAGCGCGTTGGCGACCTCCTCGACGCGGCTCGCGCAGCTGCCGGTCTGCATCTTCAGGCGCGAGATCTCTTCGCCGCGGGCGATGACGCCGACTTCCGGGTCGTCGCTGCGATTGATCCGCAGCCAGTGCCTGCCGAGCCAGAAGCCGTTCGGCGTGATTACCGACTCGGCAGGACCGAGCCGATTTCGCAGCGCGATCGCCGCCTGCAGCGACTCCGCGACGCGCACACCGGCCAGCAGCGATCGTGCCGCGGCCGGGGCCTTGACGAGATCGGCCAGCCAGCCGGAGTCGACCGCCCCGCCGTGCTCTTCGGCGTCCGATTCCTCGAGCAGCGCAAGCCCGCCCTCCTCGAGGCTCGTCAGGCTGGCGGCCGCGGCCTCGATGCTCGTGACGGTGACCGCCTGCAGATAGCTGCCGAGCACGGTCTCGACCGCGCGCTCCCAACCCGACTCGACGACGAGCTTCTGCGCGAGCACGCGCCTGTCGGCGAGCGGCGCGTTGTCGAGCCAGCCGCTGACCTGCTTCGACGCCTGACCGAGCGCCGCCTCCTGCAGCGCCTCGAGCGACGCAAGCCGGCCGCGGTCGTTCTGGAGCTGCTCGCGCAGCTGATCGAGGTGAGCGGAGATGCGCTTGTCCTGATCGCGCAGCTGTTGGATCTGCTGCCACACGGCGTCGAGCGCGCGTGCCGCATCGGCGCTCGCGCCTTTCGACGACTCCTCTTCCGCGATCAGCGCCTCGAGCCGCTGCTCGGCCTCCGTGAAATCGATGGACGAGCGTTCGGCGGCCTGCTTGTCCCGCTCTCTCGCCAGGCGGTCGCGCTGCGCCGTCAGCTGCTCGAGCCGCGCCTCCTCGACCTGGGCGGCACTTTCCGTGTTACTGAAATCCCGCGCGACCTGCTCCCACCGCTCGCGCCAGTCCTCCATCGCGGCCTCTGCGCGATGCAGCGCCTCCTCGGAAGCCTGCCGCGTCTGCTGCGCCTCCTCGAGACCCGGGTTCAACTCCTCGAGCACCAGCTCGAGCTGCTCGAGCTGCTGCTGATCGTCCTTGATGTGTGAACGGATCTCCTCGAGCTGTTGATCCGTCGTCGACAGATCCTGACGCTGACGCTCGATCAGGTCCTTGCGGTGCTGAATCGACTGCTCGAGCCGCGCGATCTCCGCGCCGACCCGGTAATAGTCGCCCTGCACGGCATTCAGCGCTTCGTTGCGCTCGCTCAGCTCGCCGCGCAGCTGCTGCGACTCGCTTTCGACCTGGTGCTGCGCCGCAACCGACGCTTCCAGCGCCGCCCGCTTCTGCTGCAGCGCCTGCTCCTGACCTTCGACTTCCGCCTTCAGCGCGTTCAGGCGCAGGGCCAGCGACTCGGCGTGGACGCGCCGCTGTTCGCTCTTGAGCTCCTTATAGCGCACGGCCGCCTTCGCCTGCCGCTGCAAGTGCGACAGCTGCTTTTCGAGCTCGTCCCGCAGATCCCCGAGCCTGTCGAGGTTCTCGCGCGTGTGCCGAATTTTGTGCTCGGTCTCGCGGCGCCGCTCCTTGTACTTGGAGATTCCGGCCGCTTCCTCGAGGAACGCGCGAAGCTCGTCCGGCTTCGCCTCGACGAGCCTCGAGATCATGCCCTGCTCGATGATCGAGTAGCCGTTCGAGCCGAGGCCCGTGCCGAGCAGGATATGCGTAATGTCTTTACGGCGGCAGCGGTTACCGTTCAAGAAGTACTGCGACGTGCCGTCCCGCGTCACGACGCGCTTGACGGCCACCTCGGAATATTCGGCGTAGGCGCCGGTCAGCGTGCCGTCGGAGTTGTCGAATACGAGCTCGATGCTCGCCTGACCGACCGGTTTGCGACCGCTCGACCCGTTGAAAATGACGTCGGTCATGGAATCGCCGCGAAGGGTCTTCGCGGAGCTCTCGCCGAGCACCCAGCGAATTGCGTCGATGACGTTCGATTTGCCGCAACCGTTGGGTCCCACGATCCCCATCAGATTTCCGGGAAACCTGATCGTCGTCGGATCGACGAACGACTTGAAGCCCGCGAGCTTGATCTTACTCAGGCGCATAAAACCGCACGATGGTTGAGTGACATGGCGAGTGCAGGCAGGCCCCCATTAGCCGCCATGGGCACGGTAGTGTAAAGTAAACGGACCTTCAACACGACGCGAATTCCGCAGCGGCCGTCCGGCCGCGGGAGCGGCAGAGACCGTGGCCAATCCGAGCAAACCCGCGCCATCGAGGTCGAGCCTCGAGACTTTCCCGAATCCGCATCCGGAGCGCGACTATACGATCCGCATTAGGATTCCGGAATTCACCTGTCTGTGCCCGAAGACCGGGCAGCCCGATTTTGCAACGCTGCACCTCGAGTACGTGCCGGATGCTGCCTGCGTGGAGCTGAAGTCGCTGAAACTGTACGTGTGGTCGTACCGCGACGAAGGCGCGTTCCATGAAGCCGTCACGAACCAGATCGTCGACGACCTCGTCCGGGTGCTGACGCCGCGCTTCCTGCGCCTGACGGCGGCCTTCAACGTCAGGGGCGGCATCTACACCAGCGTCGTCGTGGAGCACAAGGATCCGGGCTGGAGTCGAGGCGTGATCCCGCCCCCGCCGGGAGGGGTGATTTGACACTTCCGCAATCGCCCGCCGTATGTATAATCGCCCGTTTCGTGTAGTTCCTCTTGGAGGCGAGTCGATATGTCGGCTAAGAAGGCAGCCGCCAAGAAAAGCAAAAAAACAGGCAGCACCAAGAAAACAGCAGGAAAAGCCTCGCGGAAGAAGACCTCCGCGAGCCGCTCGACCGTGGCCAGCCGAAAGAAGGTGACCAAGCGCTCGCCGAAGACCAAGGCTTCGAAGAAGGTTTCGAAAAAGAAAACTTCAGCCAGGAAGCCTTCGGCGAAGAAAACCGCGTCCAAGGCAAAGAAGACCGCGTCCAAGAAGGCGGCGGTCAAGAAGGCCGGCAAGGCGGCGGGTGCGTCGAGGAAGAAAGGGACTTCGAAGAAGGCTTCCACCCAGAAAGCGGCAGCAAAAAAGAAGACCGCAGCGGGGAAGAAGCCTGCCTCGAAGAAGAAATCGTCGGTTTCGAAGAAGAAACCAGTTTCAAAAAAGAAAGTAGTGGCCAAACCAGCAAGTTCCAGGAAGAAAACGCCAGTTCAGCCCGCCACGAACCGCAGCAGCAGCCCCGCGAAGCCCGCGGCCGAGCCGAAGCCGCGGCCGGCACCCGCCGCGCAGGCGCCGCGCGCGAACGTGCTGACCGGACCGGTCAGGGGGTTCCAGCCGTATCAGCCGAAGCGCGGCGAGCCCTATATGAGCGACGAGCAGCTCGAGCATTTCCGCCACATTCTGCTGGCGTGGAAGCGTGAGCTGATGGAGGAAGTCGATCGCACCGTGCTGCACATGAAGGACGATGCGGCAAACTTCCCGGACCCGAACGACAGGGCGACTCAGGAATCGGAATTCGGACTCGAGCTGCGCACGCGCGACCGGGAGCGAAAGCTCTTGAAGAAAATCGACGCGGCGCTGCAGCGGATCGACGACAAGACGTACGGGTACTGCGAGGAGACGGGCGACGAGATCGGCCTGCGCAGGCTCGAGGCGCGGCCGGTGGCGACCCTGTGCGTCGAGGCCCAGGAGCGGCGTGAGCTCGCCGAGAGGCAGTTCCGCGATCGAGAGGATTACTACCGCTAATAGGCTCTGCGCGGCACGAGCCGCCGGTCGTATCCGATCGGCGGCTCGGGCCCATGCATCGAAGACGCGCCGGCCCGACGGTCCCTGACCCGTGAGCGCGCCGCCCGCCGGCCGGCCCTACGTCGGCCGCTTCGCTCCGTCCCCTACAGGCCCCCTTCACATGGGCTCGCTGCTGACGGCCGTCGCGAGCTTCGTGCATGCGCGGCAGGCCGGCGGGGAATGGCTCGTCCGGATCGAGGACATCGATCCGCCGCGAGAAGTCCCGGGCGCCGCAGAATCGATCCTGCGCACGCTCGAGCGGATGGAGCTGCACTGGGACCGGCCGGTGCTGTACCAGAGCCGCCGAACGGCCGCCTATGCGGCAGCCGCGGCGTCGCTGGCCGAGCGCGGCCTCGCGTTCGAGTGCAGTTGCACGCGTGCCGAGGTGCGCGCGGCCGCGGCCGCCAGGGGCCTCGATTCCTCAGCTTACCCCGGCACATGCCGCGGCCGGCGACGGCACGAGCGCCCGACCGCTTTGCGAATGCGCGTGGACGCCGGCGAGCCGTTCGAGGACGGCCTGCAGGGGCATGTCGACGGCTCGCTGCTGCCGAGGCTCGGCGACTACGTGATCCGCCGCCGGGACGGTCTGCCGGCCTATCACCTCGCCGTCGTCGTCGATGACGCCTGGCAGGGCGTCACGACGATCGTGCGTGGGAGCGATCTGCTGGAATCGACGCTGGCGCAGCGGCATTTGCAGCGCGCGCTGAACCTGCCGAAGCCCGACTACTTTCACGTCCCGGTGCTGGTCGGCGCCGACGGCCGGAAGCTGTCGAAGCAGACGGGGGCGCTGCCCGTCGAGGGCCGGAATCCCCGCGATGTCGCCGCCCGGGCGCTATCGCTCCTCGGTGCGCCGCCGCCGACCGAGATGAGTGGAGCCGCGCCCGGCGCCCTTTGGGAGTGGGCGCGGACGCACTGGCGAATCGGAGCTCTGAAAGGGGTCAGTCGACGTCGCGCATGCTGAGCCGAATGCGGCCCTGGCGGTCCACCTCGAGCACCTTGACCCTGACCACGTCGCCTTCCTTCAGCTTGTCGCTGACCCGCTCGACGCGCTCGTGCGAGATCTGGGAGATGTGCACGAGGCCGTCACGGCCCGGCAGGATCGCGACGAAGGCGCCGAAGTCCATCAGCCGGACGACCTTGCCTTCATACACCCGCCCGACCTCGACGTCGGCCGTGATCAGCTCGATGCGCTCCCTGGCCGCACGGCCCGAGGCCGCGTCGACCGAAGCGATCTTGACCGTGCCGTCGTTCTCGATGTCGATCGTCGCGCCCGTCTCTTCCGTGATCGCGCGGATCACGGCGCCGCCCTTGCCGATCACGTCCCGGATCTTCTCGGGGTCGATCTTCAGCGTGACGATGCTCGGGGCCCAGTCGGACATCTGCTCGCGGGGACGGCTCAGAACCTTGTTCATCTCGCCCAGGATGTGCAGGCGGCCTTCACGGGCCTGGCCGAGCGCGGTCGACATGATCTCGCGGGTGATGCCGTCGATCTTGATGTCCATCTGCAGGGCCGTGATGCCGCCCTCGGTGCCGGCGACCTTGAAGTCCATGTCTCCGAGGTGGTCCTCGTCGCCGAGAATGTCCGTCAGGACGACGTAGTCGTCGCCTTCCTTGATCAGGCCCATCGCCACGCCTGCGACGGGCGCCCTGACCGGCACGCCGGCATCCATCAGCGACAGGCTCGTGCCGCAGACGCTCGCCATCGAGCTCGAGCCGTTCGACTCGGTAATCTCCGACACGACCCGGATCACGTAAGGGAAGTTCTCCATGTCGGGCATCGCGGCCTCGACGCCGCGCCGCGCGAGGCGGCCGTGGCCGATCTCGCGGCGCTTCGGCGAGCCGATGAAGCCGGTTTCACCGACTGAGTACGGCGGGAAGTTGTAGTGCAGCATGAACGGCTCGCGGCGCTCGCCCTCGAGCGCGTCGATGATCTGCGCATCGCGGCCAGTGCCGAGCGTGGTGACGACCAGCGCCTGCGTTTCACCTCTCGTGAACAGGGCCGAGCCGTGGGTGCGCGGCAGCATGCCGACCTCGATCGATATCGGCCGCACCGTGCGGTTGTCGCGGCCGTCGATGCGGGCTTCGCCGCGAATGATCCGGCCTCGCACGATGCGCTTCTCGAGCTTCTGGAACTGCGATTCGACCTGCGGCGCCGTCCAGGTGGTGGACTCCGGGTCCGCCAGCGCGGCGACGCATTCCTGCCTCAGCTCGGAGATCCGCGCGTAGCGGCTCTGCTTGTCGGAGATGCCATACGCTTCGCTGAGCCGGTCCGCCATCGCCTCCTCGACCAGCTTTGCGAGGGACTCGTCCTGGACGGGCTTCGCCCACTCGATCGGAGGGCGCGCCGCCTCTTCCGCCAGCGACTTGATTTCCCGAATGGCGGTCTGCATCTGCTCGTGGCCGAAAACCACCGCGCCGAGCATGACCTCTTCCGCCAGCATCTTCGCCTGCGACTCGACCATCAGCACGGCCCTTTCGGTACCGGCGACGACGAGATCGAGCTCCGACTCGCTGAGCTCGCTGAAAGTCGGGTTCAGCAGATACTGGCCGTCCCTGTAGCCGACGCGCGCCCCGCCGATCGGCCCGAGGAACGGCAACCCCGACAGCGACAGCGCCGCGGACGCCCCGAGCATGGCGGGAATGTCAGGGTCGACTTCCGGGTTCA
>JAFGNC010000464.1 GCA_016927175.1 Gammaproteobacteria bacterium
GACGATGAGACCCGGTCGTGGACGCGGCCGGCACGCGAGTTGCATCGCTGTGGGGTGTCAAGTGGACAACGAGGAGGAAACCATGCACCGATATCTGACAGCGGTCAGCACACGAGTGGTTATCGCCTCAGCGATGTCGCTCGGGATGATCCCGATCACCACGGCGCAGGAGGAAGACTGGCGGACCTGGGGCGAGATGCGCGAGCAGGTCGTCGGCGCCGAGGAACTCCTCGAGGGCGATGTCAGCAACGGGCTCAATCCCGTCGCGAGCGTTTCCAATCTCCTGCTCAGCGAGGACGGCAGCCGCATCGAATACGTAATGATGGAGGTGCCGTTCCCCTACACCGTCTATGGCGGTATGGACGGCTTCGTAGCCTTCGATCGCGTCGACGTGCAGGGCGAAGCCGGCCTCGAGACGGATCTGGTCATCGATCGCGACGAGCCGATCAGCCCGCCCGAGGAGCTCAGACTGAGTGCGACGGAGGCGAACAACCGTCTCGTGTCTAGGCTCATCGATCAGCGCATGCATTTCCCGGGACAAGGCACACGTCAGATCACGGACATGTTGATCGATCGCAAGACGGGCGTGATCACGCACTGGGTCGTCGAAATGGCGGAGGATGCGCTGTTCAGCACAGAGCGCCGCGCCATTCCGGCCTCGGAGATCTCGATAGACGAGGGCGTGCCCACCGCGCAGATCGAGGTTGCGACTCTCGACGAGCTTCAGCAGTTCGAGTCGCAGTTCCTGTAAGCGCTTGCTTGCATTTAAGTCAGGACGGGCCACGCCCGTGAGCCGCCGCATCGGCAGGCGTCGGCCGCTGTGAACGGCGGCGGCGTCTGCTGATGCCTTCGCAACCGCTGCTGCGCGCGTGCTGGTTCTTCTGCGCCTGCAGCCCGCCGGCCACTATCCCTCGGGGATCGACGGCGTGAATTCCTGCTCGACCACATCGGACGGGCTGGCGGCGTCTTCGCCGGTCGCCACGTCGAATTCCTCGAGCTCCTCGCCGAGTTCCTCGTCGGGATCGGCGCCGCCGCGTTCGAGCTCGTAAACGAAATCTATGGCCTGGTCCGTGCCCGTCTCCGTGCGAAGCCGGAATCGCTCAGAGATTCGGTACAGCAGCTCGAGACCCGAGAACTGATCGAACAGGCCATACTTGTACCGGAGATACACGTCATCGCCGAGCTGTTTGCCGGCGACGATGGCGCCTTCCTCGGCGCCCGGCGCCTCGATGCCAAGCTCGTCGAGACCGACGGATTCACCGATTCGACCGAGTGTGGGCAGCGCGCGGCGCAGACCGAGACCGATCGCGGCGCGCTCGAGCTGCTCCGGATCCGTTTCGCCGGCGCCCTCGAGCGAGCGCCCCGCGAACAGCCGCGCGAAGGCTTCGCTCTCGCTGAGGCCCTGCTCGGCGAACACCTCGGTGCGGGGATTGCGCGCGGTGCCCATGATCGTCAAACCGACTTCCGAGCCTTCGACGACCCGGGTCGCTCGAATATCCAGCGTCGGATTCTCCGGCGGACCGGTGAAAACCAGCTGGCCCTGCTCGATCGTCAGGGTCTGACCGTATGCGCTGAACGAGCCCTCCTCGATGGATGCCGAGCCCTCGACCAGCACGCGGCCGTCCAGGGTGTACTCGACCTCGACTACGCCGTCGAGCTGTGCCTCGAGGCCGAGCCCCTCGAAGCGGATGTCCCCGAGGCGCGCTTCCACGTCGACGTGCACCGGAAACGGCGACCCCGGGTCTTCTTCCGCGGCCTCCCGACCGTAGACGACTGTCTCGGAAGCAGGCCGGATCGCGGATCGGGGCACGTCCTCGACCTCGACGAAGCCTTGGGGAATGCTCAGCGTGCCCGTGACGGTCGCGAGCTCGGGATTCGCCTGCACGAGGAGTCTCGGCGAGACGACGGCGCGCAGGTCGGCCAGGTCGGCGAGCTCGAAGCCCTGTCCGTCGATCTGCGCTCTCAGCGACCACCCGGCGTCGTCCGGCAGCTCGATGGAACCGGTGACGGCGACGCAGCCTGCCGAGCACAACTCGCCGTTGACGGCGACGTCGTCGAGACCGTCGATGTCGGCTTCGAGACGCCCATCCGTGATCCGGATATCGAGCGGCACCACCTCCGCCCGCAAAGCGGTCGCGAGAAGTTCCCCGCGGATGACGGGCCGCTGCGGCGTGCCGCCGACTTCGATACGCGCCTCGGCCTCGCCGCCGACATCCTGAAGACCGTCTACGAAAGCGCCGATGACCGACAGGTCCTGGGCGTCTACGACAATCTCGCCGTCCAGCTGCCCCTCCGCCGACAGCGGCGACAGCGTGAGCGAGCCCTGAACCGGGGCATCGAGCGCGTTCGGGCCGCCGCCGATCTGCGCCCGTAAACCGTCCGACCCGATCGACGCTTCGAGTGTCACGTCAGCGAGATCGAGAAGCTGTATGAGCTCGGTATCGGCGAGCGCGCCTTGCGGCTCGGCCGCTGCGGCCGCGGCCGATTCTTCGGGCTCGGCAGCCCGGCTGGGTGCCTGAAGCTGCACGCGCGCCTCGCCGCTCGTCGTCTGCCTTTCGACGCCGATCCGCAGCGACTGCTGCCGTATCGAGACCTCGCCTTGCAGCGGGCCGGCCAGCGCGACCTCGATCTCCGCATCCGTCGTGCCCTGCAGGCGCAGCCCTTCGGGAAGGAAGGGTTCCGCGAGCGCATTCGGCAGGCCCTGCACGTCGACGACCAGCGACTCCCCTTGCACGTCGAGGCAAAGTCGGCCGTCTTCGGGACCTGCGTAGCATGCACGCTCGAGCTCGATCTGCTCTCCGTCAACGATATAGATGTAGTCGGCCGGCTCGACGAGCTGCCAGTCGCCGATCTGTTCCGGCGCAAGCACCGAATCCTGCAGAGTGCCTCGAAGGCGATTCTCCACGTAACCCTGCGTCAGGTCGAAGCGCAGCCGGCCGACCGGGCCCGAGGCCTCGAGCAGCACGTCGTGGGAGGCGAGAGTTCCGCCGACGTTCATCGAAAGCTGTTCGAACGCCGGGACCGGCAACGCGTCCCACGCGAGGTCGTTGCCGTCCACGTCGATCTCGACCGTCGGATCAGAAGTATCCCCCGCGATCGTGCCGGCGGCCGTTACCGAGCCCGACACCGGCTGATACCAGTTCGACAGGCGGGGCAGGCTAGCGGAGAAATCGAGATCGACTTGCTCCGGCGACAACGTGCCGGTCAGCTCGATGCTGCCGTTGTCGAGCTGCAGGGCGGCGCGCGCGATCTCGAGCTGCTCGTCCGAATAGCTCGCGCGGACCCTGCCGTCGAGGGGGCGCCCCTGAATTTCACCGCCGATGTCGGCCACGCCGGCGACACGCAGCGTCGGTGAGGCTGCGACGGCGATGTTCGCCGTTCCACGCAGCACGCCGTCGAGACCCTCGTCGAGCAGTGATGGATCGATACCGCTGTAGTCGACGCTGACATGGCCGGCCAGCGTCTCGAGCGCGACCGCGCCGGTCGCGGCCACGGTGCCGCCGAGCGCCTCGAGCCGCAGCCGCTCGATCTCGAGCGTGTCGCCGGCATAGACGGCGCGAGCATCGATAGTCGCCGCGCCGGGCAGCGGCTGCCCTTCGATCCGCGCGTCGAGCTCGGCGTCGATCGCATCATCGCCGGGCGTCGCGACCAGCGTGCCGCCGGGGCTTCTGATCTCGCCCGGCTCGCCGCCCTCCCAGACCAGCCGATCCCACTCGACCGCCGCGCGCCACGCCGGCCCGCTCGCTGCGACGTCGAAACGGCCGTCGAACGCGAGCGACGGGGAGGCTGCGTCGGATGCCGCACCCCGTCCGTCGGCGGCAGCTTGCGCCGCTTCGCTCGGGAGCACGAGGTTGCCGGTGATCGAGCCGCTGGCGGCACCTTCCGTGACCGCGGCCCGCATGGCGGCGTCGAGCGAGAATGTCTCGGCGTCGAGCATCAACGCGTCGACGGTGACCTCAGGTCCCTTCAGCGAGCCTGCGAGGTGCGTCACGCGGATCGGCACACCGGCGACTTCGACCGCTACGTTCTCGACGCGCATCGCGTGCAAGGCGACGTAGTCCGGGATACCCGGAATCGTAAATGCGCCGTCGCTCGCGACCGGCGTTTGCTCCCCATCGGCAGGCGCCGTCAGACGGACGGTGCCGTCGCGCACGATGAGCTGCTCCAGCACGACCCGGCCCTCGAGCAGCTCGGCGAGCGCCGGCTCGAGCCGCAGGGAGTCGAAGCGGGCGGTGACGCTTTCGCTGTCGTAGTGCACGTCGGCGAGCACGAGCCCCGTCAGCAGAGTGCCGTCGACGTCGGCCACGGACAGCTCGCCGGGCAGGAGCTGCGCTCCGCGCAGCAGCGCGGTGCGCGCACCGGTGCTCGTCGCCGCGACGACGGCGACGGTAACGACGACGATGCCGGCCGCTACGGCAAGGACGGCACCGAAGACTGCAGCGAGCATGCGTAACGTCTGGCGCATCGATCTGTCACAAGTCGGGGCCGAGGCTCAGGTGCAGCTCGGGAACAGGGTCGTCGGCATCGAGCGGCCACGCCAGGTCGAGCCGCACCGGACCGATCGGGGAGAACCATCGCGCACCGATGCCGGCGCCGGTCCGCGTCTCGAATCCGGAATCGAGATATGCGTTGCCGGAGTCGACGAACGCCGCGACGGACCAGTTCTCCCGCACCGGATGCTCGTACTCGACACTCGCCTCGATCAGCCGGTTGCCGCCGATCAGGTCGCCGTCTGCGTTCCGGGGGCCGAGGGACTCGTAGTCGTAGCCGCGCACGCTGTTGTCGCCGCCGGCGAAGAACCGCATGGACAGCGGCACGTCCTCGAAGTCGCCGTCCTCGGCGATCGCGCCGATGCGGCCGCGGACCAGCACGCGTGCGTCCCAGGGGGTCGCCATGACCCACTTGCCGGCGAGATCGACCTGCAGCAGCGACACTTCGGAACTGATGCCGGCGGAAGCCGTCAGGCTCACGCGATGACCTTCGCGCGGCCGGATCAGATCGTCGCGATACGTTCGTACCCATGACATGCCGGGGATCAGCATCTGTGTCGAGAAGCCGCCGTCGGCGACTTCGTCCTGCTCGAACAGCGCGTCGAGGAAGCGCGTCGTCGTCAGATACCGGCGGACCTGCGTCCGCCGCACGCCCAGCCGAGCAGCCGCGCTGACGCCGGCGTCGATTTCCTCCCGGCCGAGACCGGCGCGGAAGCTCCACCAGTCCGTCTGCGGATTGCCGACCGGAACCCGATAATCGAACGTGGCCGTCTGGCGCACCCGGGCAAGCAGCGCCTCAGCATGCAGCTGATGGCCGGCGCGGTTGCGCCGCTCGTTGTCGTAGGAAAAGTGCAGACGCGGGCCGTCGTCGGTCGAATACCCGACACCGACCGAGTAGCTCCTTGCCCGGTCCGCCACGATGTCCACGACGACCGGAATCTTTCCGTTTTCCGCCGCGTCGAGATCGGCGATCACATTGGCCTCGAGGAAGTACTGACTCGCCGTCAGCTCGCGCTGCAGCCGTGCGACGAGTGCCGCGCTGTAGGGATCGCCTTCGTCGAAACGCAGGAAGTCGTTCAGCACCTCATCGGAAAGCGCGTCGGCATCGAACACCACCTCGCCGAATCTGTAGCGCGGCCCGGAGTCGTACGTGAGCGTGATGTCGGCCGTGCCTCGATCCGCGTACACCTCGACGAGCCGCTCGGTGAACTCCGCCTCGAGGTAACCCCGCTGGCGCGCCAGCACCTCGACGCGATCCTTGAATCGCTGATAGGGCCCGTGAAGCAGCGGATCGCCCGGCTCGAGCGGAAACGACTCGAACAAGGCGTGGAACAGGCTGTCATGTTCCGCCTCGCCGCTCAACTCGACGGATACGTCCTCGATCGAGATCCTGGGTCCCTCGTCTATGGCGGCATGCACGACCCAGCACTCATCGGTGCTCGGCTGCACCTCCGCTGCGATATCGGGCTCGTAGTAGCCGAAAGCCTCGAGCGCAGGTCGCACGGTTTCCGGCAACTCCTCCGCGTAACGCCTGACCGTCTCCTCGTCAGCGTTGCAATCCGGTCGATCGACAACGTATTCCCGGACGTTCTCGAGGAGTGCTTCGTCGATCCCCGAGATTTCGACCGCCGCTCTCGAAGAGTCTGCGGAGACGACAAGCAGCATGACTATGCTGCGTCTGATAATCATCGCCGCCAGACGAGCAAGTAGCGTGCCAGCGCAGTGGCCGACTGCGAAAGTTGGCATGCGCGTTGCAGTTTTGCACGACAACGCTGCAGAGAGGATCGCCGCATGCACGACCGCACGTTACTGGCCTGTACGCTTCTGTCTTTCGCTTGTCTCGCCTTCGGACAGAACGTTGACCGCGCCTGCTCGCTCGACGTGATCACGTTCTCGCTGCCGCCCATTGCGGCGTTCGATGTCGACGGAGACGGGCTCCTCGAGGAGGCTGAGGCAAGCGGCTGCGACACGCTTCAAGTGCTCTTCGACAGGCTCGACCTCGATGCGAACGGCTACCTGACGCGAGTGGAGTACAGGGGGTTCGCGGCTTTGTGGGAACAGCGGTCGCGCAGCGTGGGAGGGGACACGGAGTAGCTGCGCTTCGGACCGTCCCTTTCACGGCGCTTCGTCGAGCTCGTAGTTTCGAGCCACAGACCGGCATACATATTGCAAAAGGCGTTCTCATTCCCGAAGCCAATGGAGTGAGACGTGAAAAAGCAACGATACCTGCAGCGAGATCGCCTGTGCGGCGCCTTGCTGCTCGCAGGATTGACGTCGTTCGCCCTGCCTGTCGGCGCGCAGGACGAGCAGGGCCAGCAACAGGCGGGCCAGCAACCGCAGCAGCAGGCGGGGCAGCAACCGGCGCCGCAGCCGGCGGGCCGGCAGCAAGCGCCGCAGCCGGCGAGCGAGCAGCAACCGCAGCAGCAGGCAGGCCAGCAACCGCAGCAGCAGGCGCAGCAGCAGCAAGCCCCGCAGCAGGACGAAGGCGGCAATCTGTTTGCGCGCGCCGACCCGAGTCCTTACGCCGTTCCGGATGGTTCGTTCGTCAGCATCAGCGGAACCGTGCGGTCGGTCGAGAGCGACGCCTTCACGCTGGATTTCGGTGGCAACACGATCACGGTCGAGATGGACGACCGAGATCGTGACGCAGGTGGATACCAGCTCGAGCAGGGCGACGGAGTTACCGTCTACGGATTGATCGACGACGACTTCTTTCAACGGCGGACCATCGAAGCCAGCAGCGTATTCGTCGAGGATCTCGCTACGTATTTCTATGCCAGCGCGGTCGACGAGGAAGATCGCGGCTTCGTCGCGGTGATGACGCCTGTGGATCCCTCCGACGTCATGCTCCAGGGCACGGTGACGGCAGTGGACGACGAAGAGTTCACGCTGGATAGCGGGAGCCGCAGCGTCACCGTCGAGGTCGAAGAAATGGCGAACAACCCGCTCGATGACGACGGCTACCAACGAATCGCCGTAGGAGACGTGGTCAGCGTGACCGGAGAAGTGGACGACGATTTCCTGGAGGGACGCGAAGTGGAGGCGGAGTCCGTGACCACCATCCACGACTTCAACTGACGACCCTCTGTTTTTCCGCGTCGCGATGATGGCGCAGGCGACGAGCGGCGCCTTCAGTCTATGTCCAGTCCCTCAGATGCATGATGCGGCCCGTGGCCTGAGCCGCTCGCCAATAGCGCTCATCCGCTGTAACCAGCACGGCATCCTCGTTCTCCAGGGCGACGGCATGGTAGAAGGTGTCGAACAAGTGCTGCTCGAGCTCAATGGCGAGCTCCGTGCCACGCCGCACAATCAGCGGATCGTCTGACTCGGGGAGTGCGAGCGCCGCGAGAAGCGTTACATCGTCCACTGCCGTGCCGGGACTTTCACGCGCTAAGACGGCACCGACCTCCAGGATCCAGTGAGGCGGTTGGAGAACAGGCTGCGCTCCACTCGTCACGAGCTCCATGATGCGGGTTGCCCTGTCCGTGTCCGCCTCCCGTTCGGGGTCCTGCAGGAGTCGAGGGGGTGATTCGCTGAGGTGGTCCTACGCCTCCGCGGAGGTGTTTTCTGAATGGTTCTCATTAAACAGATCCCTCCGCTGAGGTGCGTGTACGCACATCTAATGTCTGTTCCGCGTCGAGCGTCGGCTTTTCGGGGCACGGGACGATGAGACCCGGTCGTGGACGCGGCCGGCACGCGAGTTGCATCGCTGTGGGGTGTCAAGTGGACAACGAGGAGGAAACCATGCA
>JAFGNC010000465.1 GCA_016927175.1 Gammaproteobacteria bacterium
GACGTCACCGGCACGTCCAAGGGCAAGGGCTACGCGGGCACGGTCAAGCGGCACAACTTCCGCACGCAGGACACGACCCACGGCAACTCCGTATCGCACCGCGCGCCGGGCTCGATCGGTCAGAACCAGACGCCGGGCCGCGTGTTCAAGGGCAAGAAGATGTCCGGGCATCTCGGCAACGTGCGCACGACGTCGTCGAACCTGGAGGTCGTCCGGGTCGACGCGGACAGAAACCTGCTGCTGGTCAAGGGCGCCGTGCCCGGCGCGGCGGACGGGCGGCTGCTGATCAAGCCGGCGGTCAAGGCCAAAGCGGCTCCCTGAGTGGAACGGAATCGAGAAGGCGCGGGTCGAGCATGAAGGTCAAGTTGCACGGTAACGGGGAGTCGGTCGAGCTGGCGGACGCGTCTTTCGGCGCGCCGTTCAACGAGCCCCTGGTTCATCAGGTCGTCGTCGCGTACCTCGCCGGAGCGCGTTCCGGCACGAAGGCGCAGAAGACGCGCGCCGAGGTCCGCGGCGGCGGCATCAAGCCCTGGCGCCAGAAGGGCACGGGGCGCGCCCGGGCAGGCTCGATCCGCAGCCCGATCTGGGTCGGCGGCGGCCGGGCCTTCGCGGCGAAGCCGCGCAATCACGACCAGAAGGTCAACCGGAAGATGTACCGCGGCGCAATGCGCTCGGTGCTGTCCGAGCTGCTGCGGCAGGATCGCCTGCTGCTGACGGATGCATTTGCGGTCGAGGCTCCGAAGACGAAAGAGGTCCGCGGCAGGCTGCGCGATCTCGGCGCCGAGCGGGCGCTGATCGTCGTCGAGGCGTTCGACCACAACCTGTGGCTCGCCGCGCGCAACCTGCCGGGCGTCGACGTGGTCGACGCCAGCAGCGTCGATCCGGTCAGCCTCGTCGGGGCCGAGAAGGTCGTCATGACCACGGCCGCCGCGAAAATTCTGGAGGGGCGTTTGGGATGAGCGCGAGCGCGCATCAGGAGCGGCTGACGCAGGTTCTGCTCGGGCCGCACGTATCGGAGAAGACGACGATGGCGGCCGACGGGCTGCGCCAGGTCGTGTTCAAGGTCAGGCCGGACGCGACGAAGGCGGAGATCAAGCGGGCCGTCGAGCTGCTGTTCGAGGTAGAGGTCGAGCGTGTCGCGACGACTCGCGTGACGGGCAAGTCGAAGCGCTTCGGCCTGCGGCGCGGGCGCCGCTCCGACTGGAAGAAGGCCTACGTCCGGCTCGCTCCGGGTCACGACCTCGATTTCATCAGCCCCGAGTAGGCCCGGCGAGAGGACACGACAGTGGCGTTACGAAAACTCAAACCGACGTCCGCGGGGCAGAGGTTCGCGGTACGCGTCGTCGACGACAAGCTGCACAAGGGCCGGCCCCATGCCGAGCTGCTCGCGCCGCTGTCGAAGACCGGCGGACGCAACAACCAGGGCCGCGTCACGACGCGGCACAAGGGCGGCGGCCACAAGCGGCACTATCGCATCGTCGACTTCCGCCGCGACAAGGAAGGCATCGCCGGCCGCGTCGAGCGGCTCGAGTACGATCCGAACCGCAGCGCGCACCTGGCCCTCGTGGTCTACACGGACGGCGAGCGGCGCTACATCCTGGCGCCGAAGCGCCTCGCGGTCGGCGACACGGTTCAGGCCGGCAGCGACGCGCCGATCAAGCCGGGCAACGCGCTGCCGTTGAAGAGCATCCCGGTCGGCACACAGGTGCACTGCGTCGAGCTGAAGCCGGGCAAGGGCGGTCAGCTCGCCCGCAGCGCGGGCGCGTCGGTGCAGATCGTCGCCCGCGAAGGCGCCTATGTGACGCTGCGGCTGCGCTCCGGCGAGATGCGGCGCGTGCACGTGAGCTGCCGGGCCACGGTCGGCGAGGTCGGCAACGACGAGCACAGCCTGCGCAAGCTCGGCAAGGCCGGCGCGACGCGCTGGCGCGGCGTGCGCCCGACGGTTCGCGGCGTCGCGATGAACCCCGTCGACCACCCGCACGGCGGCGGCGAGGGCCGCACGTCCGGCGGGCGCCACCCGGTGTCGCCGTGGGGCGTGCCGACGAAGGGCTACAAGACGCGCACGAACAAGCGGACGAAGGCGATGATCGTCCGCAACAGGAAGCAGAAGTAGGGTTTTTCGAGGCGGCAGTCCGCCCATAGCGAATCGAGCCGGGAAGAGAGCCGAGAAGAGATATGCCACGTTCGATCAAGAAGGGTCCGTTCGTCGATCTTCATCTGATCAGGAAGGTCGAGAAGGCGGCGGCGAGCAACGACCGCCGGCCGATCAAGACCTGGTCGCGCCGCTCCATGGTGCTGCCCGACATGGTCGGACTGACGATCGCCGTCCACAACGGCCGCCAGCACGTGCCGATTCTGATATCGGAGAACATGGTCGGCCACAAGCTCGGCGAGTTCGCGATCACGCGGACCTTCAAGGGGCATTCCGGCGATCGGAAGTCCAAGTAGAGCGGCCCGAGCGGTAGTAGAGCGTTAGATTTTGGAGCAGGGATCGATGCAGGTTGCGGCGACGTTGCGATACGCGCGCATTTCACCCCAGAAATGCCGGCTGGTCGCGGATCAGATCAGGGGCAAGTCCGTTGCGCAGGCGATCGACATCCTGCGTTTCAGCCCGAAGAAGGCGGCGCGGCTCGTGCACAAGGTGCTGGAGTCGGCCATCGCGAACGCCGAGCACAACCACGGCGCGGACATCGACGAGCTGAAGGTCGCCGTCGTGACGGTCGACGGCGCACCGTTCTTCGCGAGGTACCGGGCACGGGCCAAGGGGCGCGGCAACCGGATACTGAAGCGCAACAGCCACATCACGGTACGCGTGGCGGACGAGCAATAGCGGCGGTAAAGATTATGGGTCAGAAGGTACATCCGATAGGCATCCGGCTCGGTATCACGAAGGAGTGGTCCTCCAAGTGGTACGCGGATTCGCAGACGTTCGCGGACTACGTCGAGCAGGATCATCGGGTTCGCGAGTTCCTGAAGCGCAGGCTGAAGGACGCCTCCGTCAGCCGCATCCACATCGAGCGGCCGGCCAAGAAGGCGCACATCACGATTCACACGGCGCGGCCGGGCATCGTGATCGGCAAGAAGGGCGAGGACATCGAGAAGCTGCGCGCCGAGACGGCGAAGCTGCTGAGCATGCCGCTCGGCGACGTGCGCCTGAACATCGCGGAGATCCGCAAGCCCGAGCTCGACGCGCAGCTCGTGGCCGAAGGCATCGCGCAGCAGCTCGAGCGGCGCGTGCAGTTCCGCCGCGCGATGCGCAGGGCGGTGACGAACACGATGCGAATCGGCGCCGAGGGCATCAAGGTCAAGGTCTCCGGCCGGCTGAACGGCGCGGAGATCGCGCGGTCGGAGTGGTATCGCGAGGGCCGCGTGCCGCTGCACACGTTCCGCGCCGACATCGACTACGGGCTCGCCGAGGCCCGCACGACCTACGGCGTCATCGGCGTCAAGGTCTGGGTGTTCCGCGGCGAGGTGTTCGACGTCCCGGAATCGAAGCAGGAGCCGGCAGAGGCGCCGCGGGCGCAGGCCGCGCAGGCGTAAGGCCAGCCACAAGGATTGAGCGAAGTCAGCCATGCTGCAACCGAAACGAACGAAATTCCGCAAGCAGTTCAAGGGCCGCAATACCGGCCTCGCGCACCGCGGCAGCACCGTCAGCTTCGGCGAGTTCGGCCTGAAGGCCCTCGACCGGGGGCAGCTGACGGCGCGGCAGATCGAGGCGGCGCGCCGGGCCATGACGCGGCACATCAAGCGCGGCGGAAAGATCTGGATCCGGGTTTTCCCGGACAAGCCGATCAC
>JAFGNC010000466.1 GCA_016927175.1 Gammaproteobacteria bacterium
ATAATCGGTGATGACCGGGACGCCGATGCCTTTGAATACGGCCTGCTGGTTCCAGGGTTCCCCGACGCAATAGCCGTGGATGGTGCCCGCTTCCAAGGTGGCCGGCATCTGCGGCGGCGGCGTCACGGACAGCAGCACGTCCGCCGCGATCTGGCCGCTCGTGTCGGTCGGCGAGTAGTAGCCGGGATTGAGCCCTCCCGCGGCGAGCCAGTACCGCAGCTCGAAGTTGTGAGTCGAAACCGGAAAGACCATGCCCATCCGGAACGGCTGACCCTGCGCGCGGTAGCTCTCGACGACGGGCTTCAGGTACTCGGCCCTGACCGGCAGAGCGAGCGAGCCATCGGCGTTGCGAGGCACGTGGGGCTGCATCGCTTCCCACACGTCGTTCGAGACGGTGATGCCGTTGCCGTTCAGATCCATCGACAGCGCCGTGACGACGTGCGCCGCGGTGCCGAAGCCAATCGTCGCGCCGAGGGGCTGGCCGGCGAGCATGTGCGCGCCGTCGAGCTCGCCGGCGATCACCCGATCGAGCAGCACCTTCCAGTTCGCCTGCGGCTCGAGCGTCACGTACAGCCCTTCGTCCTCGAAGTAGCCGAGCTCGTAGGCGACCGCGAGCGGCGCCATGTCCGTCAGCTTGATGAAGCCGATCCGCAGCTCGTCCTTCTCGAGCGTTTCGGCCGCCGCGCCCGCCGCGCACAGCGCCAGCGTCGCCGCGACGCACGCCGCCCGCACGGCCCCGCTCGTGACGAGCTGCCTCGTCGTCGATCCCTCGAATACCGTCGTGGTCCGCATTCGGCCATCCCTCGCTCGCGGCATTCGCCGCCCGTCTCGTGAATACAAAAAACGCCGCTTCCGCACCCGGCTCGAAGGGGGCGGTTCAGCGGCGTCGCTTCGGCGGCCCGGCGTTGGACCTTTGGTGCTTGCGTCAGGCCCCGCGTCGGACCTCGCGCGTCAGCCATTCCAATTCGCGTGCCAGGCGGCGCGGCGAACGGCTGCCTCCGCAACTTATTGTTTTGCCTTTGCAACGTCCACGCCCGCGGCGCGGCATGGCTTGGGCGCTGCACCAGTCGGAAGCACTGCGTGCGCGGGATGCGCGACGGCTGTGCAGCGGACCGAGGTCAGCTCTTCGATTCCTCGATCAGCTGAGAAGCCGCGATCAGTGACCTGGCGAGATCCGCCATCTTGCGGTTCTGCCGCATCGCGCTGCGGCGCAGGAGCTGATAGGCCTGGTCTTCGTCGAGACCGTTCTGCTTCATCAGGATGGCTTTGCCGCGCTCGATCAGCTTGCGTTCCTCGAGAGCGAGCCGCGCTTCGCTCGCTTCGGCCCGCAGTCGGCACATCGCGCGGAAACGGGTCATCGCAACGTCGATGACCGGCTTGATCCGCGACGCGGCGAACCCGTCGACGACGAAAGCCGCCACCCCCGCTTCGATCGCAGCCTGCACGGTATCGCTGTTTGCCGCGTCGACGAACACCGCGATCGGCCACCTGACGGCGCGCGACGCCGCGAAGGCTTCTTCGAGGGCGCCCGGTTCCGCCGAGCCGAGGTCGATCAGCACGACGTCGGGCTCGAGGGTCGCGAGCCGGCGCAGCAGCGCACGCGTGTCGCGAATCTTCTCGACGCGCGCCCCGGGGCATTCCGTTGCGCCCTGCTGCAGCACGGAGGCACGCGCGTCGTCGGAAGCAATGATCAGCACGTTCAAGCGGGAACTCACTCGGAAGTCGACGTCCTTGCGGGCTTCACGGCCACCGATGCAAGAAGCGTGCGCAGCTTCCGATTGCGGAAATATGCTCGGCTCGGCACGAGCATCGCGGACGGGACGGCGTGCAGGGTGCACCAAACGGGAACCGGCTCCGAGCGCGCTGCCCCGCCACCGGGCACGGCCCGCGTCGCAAGCGTCGTCAGGTTCGGGCGGAGAACGTGATCGCCGCGGTGTCGCAGACGGGGCTGTAGCCGAGGCGCCGATACATGGCGTTGATCTTCCGGTTCGCGACCTCGGCGGAAAGCACGCACCAGCGGCGGCCGCCGCTCAGCACCTCTCGAGTCACGTCCGCGACCAGCGTCGAAGCGTAACCGCGACCCCGATGCTGCGGCGGCGTGTACACGGCGGAGATGCGTGAGGAGTTCGGCGTAGCACCCGACACGGCCGCGACCGCGCAAGGCCCGCCATGGTCCCAGACGTACATGGAGCGCGTCGCGACGCGCCGATCGAAGAACGCCGGCACGTCGACGGCCGACGCCCACACCTCGCTCGCATAGGCCGTGGCCCACGGACGCAGCCACGAAACGTCTTCCTGCCCCGCGATACGCAGCGTTCCGGGCGCGCGCGCCGGGGGGTCCTCGACGCGGGTCGCGGAATACCACCGGTACCGGCACTCGACACCCCAGTCGAGATCCTGCAGCTCGGCCCAGTGCTGCGCGAACGCGGCCGCCTGCGGCTCGGGGCCCGACGCATCCGGGAGCTCCCGGCCGGTGCGCGCCAGCCCGGCCGCGATCTCGGCCATGGCCGAAAGCGGCATACGCGTCAGCGTGATACCGTCCGGAGGCGGCCGCAATGCGCAGCCGACGACCTCGCCTCGCTTCTCGACGGTTGCCATGTAGTACGGCGGCCGGAACGGGTGCCCTTCCCGCTGCAGCGCGTGCGCGACCGACAGCACGACGCTGTGCTCCGGCTCAGACTGCATGAGCCACCCCTCACCGCGCGCAAGGAATTCCTGCGCAGTCGCATGGCTGATCACGTTCATGCAGCCGCCACTGAGGACGAGGGAAGAGGCGGCCATGATGCCACAGCGAAATGATCCTGTACCAGGAACCAAATCGCAGCGGCCGGTGTTTCACTCGGCCCGCTGGGATGCGCGCTCGGCGCGCGTCGCATTGACCAGGCTCGGAACGATCGTATTGCCTTCGTGGCACGCGTATTCGAAGATCTCGTAGTCCGGGTTGCGCTTCCACGGAAAGCCCGCCTTCCATGATCGCGTCAGCGTGACCGGATCCTCGACTTCGATCTGGTAATCGATCGTGTCGTCGGCAACCCGGGTCAGACGCTCCACGATGCGCATCGACTCCGACGTCGGAATCGGCTTCGCGCCAGGGCCTACGATGATCATCGGGGTTCTGCCGTTGAAGTTCGTCGTCTCGATGACGAGAGTATCGCCCTCGAAGTGACCGCGGGAATCGCCCAACCACTGCCGAATCGCCGGATCGAGCCCCGGGCCGCCGTCGAGCCGCACGATCCTCGCCTCGTGGATCAGCTCGAGCCGGATCACGACGTGGCCGGGCGCCTGCACGATCTCGATGCCGCTGTTGTACATGAACGGAAACATCGACGCCGGCAGGCCCCGGGTGATGCATCGGTCGAGCGCGTTGAAGTCGTCGATGCTGTCGAACTCGATGTCCGACCACGTGCTGGTCATCGTTGCGGAAAGCCTTTCGCCCTCTTCGGTCAACGGAGGCAGCCTGCCGTTCGAGGGCTCGTAGACCAGGGACGTCAGCCGGTTCGGCTGCCCCATCTCCGTCCAGTGCCCCATGCCCATCTTGTTGCTCGAGATCTCCTGCTCGTAACGCGCGTTCAGCGTCCCGAGCCGCTCCGCGCGTTCCGCGAACTCCTCGTCCGTCAGGTAACGGCGCTCACCGAACTCCGGCGGGCGCTGCAAAGGCGTGCCGTTGATGTGATCGACGGGCCACATCCCCTGCAGGTCGGGGTCGCCCCACGGCGTTCGAGGGGCCTGGTAGGCCGTGGCGCGCGGCGCACCGGCCGCTTCCTGTGGCATTGCGCTTCGCTGAAACGACAGCGCTGCCAGTGCGATGGCAGCGGCGAGCGCCGGCAATTCGAGCTTGGACCTGGGCACGCTGACCTCCGGAACGGCCGACTTTCGACCGGGAAACTATAGCGGGTCGGAGACGGGATTTCCGGCCAGCACGGCCTCCAGCTCCTCGAGCTCGACCGGTTTGACGAGATGGTGATTGAAACCGGCGTGCGCCGCGGCCTGCCTGTCGGAT
>JAFGNC010000467.1 GCA_016927175.1 Gammaproteobacteria bacterium
TGGTGCCGGGCATGCCGCAGGCGGGCGAGGCCCCGCCCGCTCCGGAGGAAGACGGCGGCCGCCGCCGGCCGCGGCTCAGGGACCTGATCGGGCGCTGATCGCCGCGTCGGCCCTTCTCCGTCGAGCGAATATAATGGCCGCTTTTCGCGGCCGCGCGGCGCCGTGCCCACCCGACGAACCGGATCTGCAGGAACGCCAGCATGACAGCAAAGATCTTCTACACGCACACGGACGAAGCACCGGCACTCGCCACTTACTCGCTGCTTCCGATCATCCGCGCCTTCACGAAACCCGCTGGCGTCGAAGTCGAAACGCGGGACATCTCTCTCGCCGGCCGCATCATCGCCGCGTTCCCGGAGCGCCTTCGGCCCGAGCAGCGTCAGCCGGACGACCTCGCAGAGCTCGGCCGGCTCGCGCAGACCCCGGACGCGAACATCATCAAGCTGCCCAACATCAGCGCGTCGGTGCCGCAGCTGACGGCCGCGATCCGCGAGCTGCGCGAGCAGGGCTACGACCTGCCGGATTACCCGGAGGAGCCGCGCAATGACGAGGAGGCCGAGGTCAGGCTCCGCTACGGCAGGGTTCTCGGCAGCGCCGTGAACCCGGTGCTGCGGGAAGGCAACTCCGACCGCCGCGTCGCCGCAGCCGTCAAGCAGTACGCGAAGAAGCACCCGCACTCGATGGGTGCGTGGAGCGCGGATTCGAAATCGCACGTCGCGCACATGACGAGCGGCGACTTCTACGCGAGCGAGCAGTCCGCCGTCATCGACGAGAGCGGCAGTCTCAGGATCGAGCTGTCGGACGCCGGCGGCCGGACGACGGTGCTGAAGGAAGCGGTGCCGGTGCAGGCCGGCGAGGTCATCGCCGCGTCGCGGATGAGCTGCCGCGCGCTGCGCGAGTTCTACGAGAAGGAAACTGCCGACGCCAGAGCCCGCGGCGTGCTGCTGTCGCTGCATCTGAAAGCGACGATGATGAAGGTGTCGGACCCGATCATGTTCGGCCATGCGGTGACGGTCTACTACCGCGACGTGTTCGACAGGCACGGCGCCCGCTTCGAGGAGCTGGGCGTCGAAGCGGACAACGGCATCGGCGACGTCTACGACAAGATCGGGAGTCTGCCCGCGGAGGAACGCGCGGCGATCGAGCGCGACATCCAGGCCGTCTACGACAAGCAGCCGCCGCTCGCGATGGTGGACTCCGACAAGGGCATCACGAACCTGCACGTGCCGAGCAACATCATCATCGACGCGTCGATGCCCGCGGCGATTCGCTCCTCCGGCAAGATGTGGGGCCCAGACGGCGAGCTGCACGACATGAAGGCCATGATCCCCGACCGCTGCTACGCGGGGATCTATCAGGCCGTCATCGACGACTGCAAGGCACACGGCGCCTTCGACGTCAGAACGATGGGCAACGTGGCGAACGTGGGGCTGATGGCGCAGAAGGCCGAGGAGTACGGCTCCCACGACAAGACGTTCGAGATCCCGGCCGAGGGCACCGTGCGCGTCCTCGACGGCAAAGGCAGAACGCTGGCCGAGCACGCCGTCGAGAAAGGCGACATCTGGCGCATGAGCCAGACCCGCGATCTGCCGATCCGCGACTGGGTCAAGCTCGCCGTGACGCGCGCGCGCGCGACCGGCGCCGCCGCGATCTTCTGGCTCGACGACCAACGCGCCTACGACAGAGTCATCATCGACAAGACGCGGCGCTATCTCGAGGACCACGACACGTCGGGCCTCGACATCCGCATCATGTCGCCGGTCGACGCGATGCACGCGACCCTGAAGCGCGTCCGCGACGGGCTCGACACGATCTCCGTGACCGGCAACGTGCTGCGCGACTATCTGACGGACCTGTTCCCGATCCTCGAGCTCGGCACGAGCGCGAAGATGCTGTCGATCGTGCCGCTGCTGGCCGGCGGCGGACTATACGAGACCGGCGCGGGCGGCTCTGCGCCGAAGCACGTGCAGCAGTTCCTGAAGGAGAACTACCTGCGCTGGGATTCGCTCGGCGAATTCCTGGCGCTGGCCGTGTCGATCGAGGAGCTCGGCAGGAAATCGGGCAATGCCCGGGCGGTCGTGATCGCCGAAGCGCTGGATGCCGCCAACGCCGGCGTTCTCGAGAACGACAAGTCGCCGACCCGCAGGCTCGGCGGCATCGACAACCGCGGCAGCCATTTCTATCTCGCTCTGTACTGGGCGCAGGCGCTCGCCGCACAGAGCACGGATTCGGCGCTGAAGGCCCGCTTCGGGAAGGCGGCGGAGCAGCTCGCGCGCGACGAGGACAGAATCGTCGCGGAGCTGCTCGCGGTGCAGGGTTCCCCGGTGGACGTCGGCGGCTATTACCACCCGGACCCGGAGCTGACCTCGAGCGCCATGCGCCCGAGCGCGACGCTGAACGGCATCATCGACGGGATCTGATCTCCGCTCGACCCTGCCGAAACACCGGAGTGCCCGGAGTGCCCCGAAGTGCCGGAGTGCCGGAGTGCCGGAGTGCCGGCCGACAGCGTGAGCGAAA
>JAFGNC010000468.1 GCA_016927175.1 Gammaproteobacteria bacterium
CGGCCATCACGTGGATGGCCTCGACGACCGGCATCGCCTTGACGGAGCTGCGCATCCACTCGCCGAGACCGGAGCTTTCTATACTTTGTACGATGCCCATCAGGTCCATCTGCGTTCCCCGATCCCGCTCAAGATCCGGACGCCAGCGACAGGGCGCCCCACACTTCGACGTCGTAGGCGATGGCCCGGCCGAGGAAGATGATCGCGAGCCACAGCACCAGCGTCGCGACCGCGGCGGACCGGGCTCCGGCCGTGAACTGCGGCTCTCCGCCGCCCGCGCCCGCGTAGAACCGCAGCGAGCGGCCGAAAGCGACGGCGCTCGAAACCGCGATCGCGAGGAGCAGCATCTTCAGCCAGAACGACGTGCTCGAGAACTCGCGCACGGGCTCCGCGACGATCAGCAGCAGACCCGTCAGCGTCATGATCACGAGACCGGTCCACATCCATGGCGCGAAACGGCTCCAGACGTCGGTGAACGCCTGGTCCGTACGCACCCTCTGAAGGACGCGCAGTGCAATCATCATGATCGACACGAAGACGACGCCGATCATCAGTATGTGGATCGACTGCAGAAGCGGAATGACCCAGCCCGCGGATTGAATCGCGACGCTGAGCGAAGTGGCCTGCAGCCACTCGGCGAACTCGAGCATCCTGTTCTTCCTCGCCGGACGGCCGGACGGCCGCGCCCCGGCCTATCGCCGGGGACGGCCGACCGGCCGCTCACGGAAGCCTTCGATTTATTCGGTCGGCGACGGCAGCGCACCCTCGCCGAAAGCGGTATGGCCCTCGACGGAGTCGCAGTGCTTGCCGGGCTCCGGCGGCGTCCGCTCCGGGCACTTGAACATGCCCATCTCTACGCGGCTGCCGGCGGGCTCGCCGCTGCGCAGCGGGTGCAGACCGACGCTGAAGATCGTGCCGGGCGGGAACGTGCTGACCGAGATTCCCTCGCGAGCCGACTGCGCGGAGCCCGTCATCTCGACGGCCCACACGACCGGCTTGTCGTTCTCGTCGCGAACCACGTTCTTCCTCTCCTCGTTCATCGGGGCGAAGAAGATCTGCAGATGGTTCGCATCCGGATTCACCCGCGTGACCACACCGGTGAAGACCTTCGTCACCGACGAGTCGTAGATCGAGAACGAATGGTGCGCCTCAACGGGCGCGACCGCGGCCAGCGCCGCCAATGCCGCGGCGGCGGCGCCGCAGGCTCCAAGTCGAGCTTTGATCGTCATTCAACTTACCTCCACCCCAATCTGGGGCAAATACTACCTTTCCTGCCTTAACCGAAGCTGACTCGGCGGCTATTCGAAATTGAACATGTCCTCGTCTTCCGGCTTCTCCATCCCCTGCTCGTGGTACTTCTCCCACATCTGGGCCCACGGCCGGCCGTACATGTCGGGGACCTCGTACTCGATCACGTCCCCGGGCCTGACGGGCGTCGGCTCGCCGTTGACCGGATAGATCGTCGGGATGCATTCGATGAAGACGTACGGATCGCCCTCATTGTAATCGCTCAACTTCACATAATTCCTGACGATCCGGATCGGCTCCACCAGCGCCTCGGGGTCGTAGAAGATCGCCTCGTGATTCAGGCCGACGAAGTTGCCGTCGTCGTCGCGATTGGGCGTATAGATCTCGATCGTCTGCATCCGGTTCGAGAACTCGAAGGCGCCGTGCGTCATCCAGCCCTGGATGTTCGACGTCCATGTGATCAGCGTGTCCTCGTCCCAGAAGCCGATCGTCTCGCCGTACCAGCGCGGCACGTCCTCGCCGAGCCGCGGCACCGCGCCGTCCATGTTGAACTCACGGCCGATATGGATGTTCGTGATGAAATTACGGGCGACCCCGGCCATGATCTGCACGACCTGCGGCGTCACGATGATGTAGTGCTCCCACACGGCGAACTCGTGCCACCGGCGCATGAAGCCTTCGGGCCAGCAATACTGCGACGGCCAGTGCGAGACGTTCGTGTTCCCCTGGTGGTAGAGCTCCTGCACCATCCGCGTCTGGTATTCCTCGGTCAGCAGCGACAGGATCGTGGGCACCTGGTTGTGCCGCATGCGATACCAGTAAGCGTTGCCCGGCGTCTGCCCGGGATGCATGTAACGCCCCGTCCACTCGCCCGGCACCGTCTCATAGGTGTGCTCTGTCGGCCCCCCGCGCCTGCGCGTCTCTTCCAGCAGGGCGTTGTAGTGCGCCTCGGCCGTGTCGAACTCATACGGGCTCACGATGGCTTCGCGCGGATAGTCGCGGTCGCAGTGCCCCCACGCGGCCGACGCCGGCGGGTCGTCGCCGATCAGCCTCGGGCCGTTGGCGCCCCACTGCTCCTCGACCGCGACCGGGCTGTTGCAGCGGAAATAGCGCGGATCGCTCCACAGCTCGCGATCCTTGTAGAAATCTTCAGACGTGAACAGATCCACGTCGAGCGGCTCGACGCCCTCCGGCGATTCGCCGTTGCGGGCGGAGCCGATGAACTCGCTCTCGTCGAAACGCGGGCCTTCGTCGGTGAACTCGACGGGTATCGTCGGGCCGACGACCTCGTATTCGCGCAGGTCCGCGGCCATCGGCGCGCCGCGCCCGACGCTGTCGAACCCGATCTCCGGGATTTGCTGCGCCGCAGCGGATGCGCCGAGCACGGCCCCGACGGCCACCGCGGATGCTTTGCGGACGGTAATTCTCATCAACTCTCCTGACTCGTTTTCCGCCGAGGGCCCCGCCCCCGGCTCGTGCCATTGTAACTGCGCAGCGTTGCCGACCCGCCCGCCGTGGGGGCGCCGCCGCTTTTTTGCCCGGCAATTCAACGGCTGAGCGGGCGATGGTACTTTCAAACGCGTCCGACGCGCGAGTCGCCGAGCTTAAGCTTCGTCAACGAATGTGCGGCATTCGGAAATGCCGCAACACACCGGCCCGGCTTTCCGGCACGCGCCGGACGGCCGCCAAAGCGGGTCCTCGCCCCATTTCTCGTGCCGGCGGACGGGTTCAGCCTGTTCGGCCCGGGCTGTAACGCCCGAGTTCCGCATCGCAAAGGAGTTGCCATGAATCCACTCCACACGACGCGCCGCCTGGTCCTGCTCGCCTCCGTAGCCTCCGTCGCAGCGCTGGCCCAGGACGACACCGTCGACGACGTCGACGACGACACGCCGCAGCCTTCGGGCCCGCTCGTGGACCTCGTTCGGACTTCGACCGAGTCGTACCAGGAAGTTCAGAATGCGATCGACGCCGGCTACGAGGCGGGCCCGTGTGTCAGCAGCCCGCTCGCCGGGGCCATGGGTATCCATTACGTGAATTTGAGCCTGATCGGCGACGGAACGCTGGATCCGGCCAATCCGGAAGCTTTGATATACGAGCCGCAGCCCGACGGCAGCCTACAGCTCCTCGGGGCCGAGTACATCACTCTGGCGGAGTTCTGGCCCGATCCGGAGCGGCCCGTGCTGGCGGGGCACCTGCCGAACTACGTCGGTGAGCCGAACCGCTACGGCCTGCCGGCGTTCTTCCAGATCCACGTGTGGGCATGGCGCGCGAACCCGATCGGCACGTTCGCCGACTTCAACCCGGAGGTTTCCTGCGAGGCGCAGCCGCTCGAGGACGCCCCGCCGCCGGCGGAAGCCTCGGCCGCTCCATAGTCCAGCGGCGGTCCCCGCCGCTCGATCGGCTCGATGTCGGGGCCGCTGCCGGAGTCCGCGTCGGAGCGGGAGCCGTGCCGGCCCCACGGCCGGCCTGGAGCAGCCCTTCGCCGCCCGCGGCGGCGCCGGCCGACCTGGCGCAGCGACGCGCCGGCCGCGGCGGCGCCTCAGCCGCTGCCGCCGCTCTCGAGGCCGAGGTGCTGCAGCTCGTGCCCGAGCATGATCACGAAGCCGCTCGAGCGCCCGACCCCGTCGACGGCGTAATCGAACACGTAGGTGCGCTCGATGCGCAGCCGGGCGCGGTCGAGCACGGGCCGCAGGCGGGTCAGCGCGACCGTGCCGTCCAGAAGCTGCAGCGACCGCCGCCGGCAGACCTCGACCGCTATCCGCTGCGCCGCTTCGCGCACCCGCGCGCCGTCGAGCCAGATCAGGGCCGCGGCCAGCAGCGCCAGCAGCAGGATCAGCGTCGGATAGCCGAAGGGGACGAACATCCGCAGAGTATAGTGCTGCGCCATGAACCACGCTCCTCGACGGTGTGCCCGCCCCGCGCCCGCAGTTCCGCTCTGTGACTGGAACCCCGGCGGCCGATGCTGCAAGCTACCGGCCATTCGTGGGTACGGCACCTTGCCGAAGTCGAGGACGAGCTCAATGCGTGCTCCGAGATCGGGCTTTGTTTGCGGGTTATCGGTTGCTGTCGGCGCTTTCGCGATGTCGGCCGCGGCGCAGCCGCCGGCGCAGGCGCAAGCGCAGGCGACAGAGCCATCGACACCGCCCTGGCAAGCGGCGACGCCGTGGCCGGACCGGATCGTCGTCACGCTCGAGCAGGACCCCGAGTCGTCGTTCTCTGTCTCGTGGCGCACCAGCGCGGAGGTCGAGCAGCCGCGCGCCGAGATCGTGCTCGCCGGCGACCATAGCCGCATCGACATCGGCGCTGCGCGGGTGGACGCGAGCACGGAGCGCCCGGATCTCACGGCCAAACGGGTCGGCGACGAAGAGTATCCGCTTCGCTGGAACGATCACGTCGCGCAGCCCGCCTACCACTCCGTCACGTTCACGGGCCTCGAGCCCGACACGCTGTACGCCTATCGCGTCATGGGCGCGGAAGGCCACTGGAGCGAATGGTTCCAGACGCGCACGGCGCCCGCGGCCGGCACGCCGTTCCGATTCCTGTATTTCGGGGATGCTCAGGACGGGCTTTCGTCGCACTGGCCGCGAGTCGTCCGCGCCGCGTTCGCGGCGGCACCGGACGCGCGCTTCGCGATTCACGCCGGCGATCTCGTCAACATCGGCAGCCGCGACTTCGAGTGGGCGGCATGGTTCAAGTCCGTAGGTTTCATCCACGGCATGATCCCCGCGCTGCCGCTGCCCGGGAATCACGAGTACTTCGATGCGATCCGCGCCGAGGACGGCAGCCTGATCGACGGCCTTTCGGTGCTGTGGCGGCCTCAGTTCGCGCTGCCGCGCGCGGAGGGGCTTCCCGAGGCGCTCAGCGAGACCGTGTACACGCTCCGCTACGGCGACACGCAGGTCGCGGCGCTCGACACGATGGGGGGCCACTTCGAGCAGCAGGCAGCGTGGCTCGACCGCGTGCTGGCCGAGTCCGATGCGACGTGGAAGGTCGTGACGATGCACCACCCTCTGTTCGAGATGGTCGAGAGGCCTTACTACGACGGGACGCCCGAACGGCGGGACGCGCTGCTGCCGGTGCTCGAACGGCACGGCGTCGACATCGTTCTGCAGGGCCACGATCATTCATACGGCCGCGGCGCGACGTGGAGCGGGCCGCGCTCGCCGCGCGCGGCTCGGCGCGGCGAGCTCGGCACCGTGTTCGTCACGTCGTCCTCGGGCGCGAAGATGTACGGCATCGCCGAGGACGGCTGGCAGCGCTTCGACGAGCTCGGCGCCGTGCTCGAGCGCGCGGCCGAGAACACGCCGTTCTTTCAGGTCGTCTCGATCGATGGCGACACGCTGACGTACGAGGCACGGACGGCCACCGGCCGCCTCTACGACGCGTTCCGCCTGCGCAGGTCGGACGACGGCCCGAATCGGCTCGAGGAGCTGCCTACCGAGTTCGACCAGGAACGCCGCTTCGACAATACGGCGCCCTACGAAAGCACGCGCTTCGACACGGTGCCGCCGTTGCCCCAGGGCAGATAGTCGTTCCCCCCACGCGCGACAGCCGTCGCCCCAGGGCAGAAAAATCGTTCCCCCCACGCGCGACAGCCCGAAGGCGCGGCTTTTGCTGAGACGCGATTGCCGTCGCGCTCCGCGCGCCGAGTACGCTCGAGAGGTGAGCCGCCCGCAGCGGTCGCGTCAGTCCGCGCGCGCTTCGGAACCGCCTTTCCCCGAGGAAGACTCCTCTGACGGCGCCTCCTCGTTCTCCCCGTCGTTGTCGAAACTCTCGTTGTCCAGGTTCTCGTCGTAGGCTGCCTCGCTGGCCGCGATGCCTTCGGCGAGCCGCGGATCGATCTCCGCGAGGTCCGGATCCACCGGAAGGGGCTCGGCCGTCTCCTCGGCCTGTGTTTCCGACTCGTCGCCGTCTGCGAGCGCAAGCTGATCCTCCGCCGGCGTCCGCGTTTCTTCCTCCGCGTCGACGGCCGCCGCATCTCGCTCGGGCAACGCATGGTCCGCCCCGAGATCCGAAGCTTCGGGATCGGCCGCCGTCTCGCCCCGGTCCGCGGCCGCCGTCTCGCC
>JAFGNC010000469.1 GCA_016927175.1 Gammaproteobacteria bacterium
CCGGGCCACGCCGACTTCGGCGGCGAGGTCGAGCGCGTGCTGTCGATGGTCGACGGCGTGCTGCTGCTCGTCGACGCCGTCGACGGGCCGATGCCGCAGACCCGCTTCGTCACGCAGAAGGCCTTCGCTCGCGGCTTCACGCCGCTCGTCGTCATCAACAAGATCGACCGCGAAGGCGCCCGCCCGGACTGGGTGCTCGACCAGACTTTCGACCTGTTCGACCGGCTGGGCGCGAGCGATGCGCAGCTCGATTTCCCGGTCGTCTACACGTCGGCACTGAAGGGCTTCGCAGGGCTCGACGCGGCCGTGCGCGACGGTGACATGCTGCCGCTGCTCGAGGCGATCGTGAAGCACGTGCCGCCCCCGTCGGTCGAGATCGACGGCCCGCTGCAGCTGCAGGTGTCGAGCCTCGACTACAACTCCTACGTCGGCGTGCTCGGTATCGGGCGCATCAGCCGCGGCGTGGCCGTGCCGGGCATGCCGATCGCGCTGGTCCGGCGGGACGGTCGCGTAGACAACGCGCAGATCGGCGAGCTGTATGGGTTCGACGGCCTCGAGCGCAAGCCGGTCGAATCCGCCGGCGCCGGCGACATCGTGGTGTTCAGCGGCATCGAGGATCTCGGCATCTCCGACACGCTCTGCGCCCGAAGCCGGCCGGAGGCGCTGCCGCCGCTCGAGGTCGACGAGCCGACGATCAGCATGACGTTTCAGGTCAACAAGTCGCCGTTCGCCGGGCGCGAGGGAAAGTTCCTGACGAGCCGGCAGATTCGCGCGCGGCTCGACCAGGAGCTGAAGCACAACGTGGCGCTGCGCGTCGAGGACACGGACGATCCCGACAGATTCCGCGTGTCCGGCCGCGGCGAGCTGCACCTGTCCGTGCTGATCGAGACGATGCGGCGCGAAGGCTATGAGCTGGCCGTGTCGCGGCCGGCGGTCATCGAGCGCGAGATCGACGGCCAGGTCCACGAGCCGTGGGAGCTCGTGACCGTCGACTTCGCAGAAGAGCACCAGGGCGCGGTGATGAGGCGGCTCGCCGAGCGCAAGGGGGAGCTGAAGAGCATCGCGCCGGACGGCCGCGGACGCGTGCGGCTCGAGTACCGGATCCCGGCGCGCGGGCTGATCGGCTTCCGCACGGAGTATCTGACGTGCACGGCCGGCACCGGTCTGCTCTATCACCTGTTCGACGGCTACGCGCCGCGCGTCCCGGGCGAGATCGGGCAGCGCAACAATGGCGTGCTGGTATCGATGGTCAGCGGCAAGGCGCTGGCCTACGCCCTGTTCAACCTGCAGGAGCGAGGTTCGCTGTTCATCGGGCACGGCGCCGAAGTCTACGAAGGCATGATCGTCGGCATCCACAGCCGCGGTAACGACCTGCCCGTGAATCCGACGAAGGGCAAGCAGCTGACGAATATTCGTGCGGCGGGATCGGACGAGAACATCCTGTTGACGCCGCCGACCCGGATGTCGCTCGAGCAGGCGCTCGAGTTCATCGACGATGACGAGCTGGTCGAGATCACGCCGACGAGCATCCGACTTCGCAAGAAGCTGCTGACGGAGAGCGAGCGCCGCCGAGCGGCGCGCTGAGGGCCGGGCGCTGCCGAGCGCGTGAGCGCCGGGCGCTGCCGAGCGCGTGAGCGCCCGCCTTAAGCCGGCGACGGCCGGTGCAGCGGCTCCATTTGCGCCACGGCCGCGCCGCATTTAGGATGCGGCGGCAATCGGGAGTCTGGGCAATGCGCCGGCGTTTGCGATGCCGCGCCGCGCAACCGGGGGATTCAGGGACGCGCACGTGCAGGAGAGCCATGCGAGAGCGGCGTTCTGCCTGCTCGTTCTGCTGACGCTCGGAGGCGCCGTCGGCGCCGTCGCCCAGGAACCGCAGATCGCCGCCGGCGGTCGGCAGAAATCCGTGCGCATCGTTCGCGCAGCCGCGCCGCCCGACATCGACGGCATACTCGGCGAAGCCGAATGGGCCGGCGCCGCGACGGTCGACGACTTTCACCAGATCCAGCCCACCGAGTACGCGGCGCCGTCCGAACCGACGATCGTGTATCTGATGTACGACGAAGACGCGCTGTACGTCGGAGCGCGGCTTTACGACCGCGAGCCCGACCAGATCACCGCGCGCATCTTGCGACAGGGCTCGGAAGTGTTCGGCGACGACTGGTTCTCGCTGATCATCGATCCGTTCTACGACCGCCGCAGCGGCTACCGCTTTCAGACGAACCCGAACGGGCTCAGGCACGAGGCGCTGTTCCAGAACGTCAGCGACGAGCAGTGGGACTGGAACGGCATCTGGTATGCCGCGGCGGCCATCGATGCCGAAGGCTGGACCGCCGAGATGGCCATCCCCTACAAGACGCTGTCGTTCGACCCGCTTAACGACACGTGGGGCATCAACTTCCGGCGCGCGATCGCACGGCGGGACGAGCGCATGGGCTGGGTCTCGCGCAATCGCGCGACGGACCCGAGCACGTCCGGCATCGCGGTCGGTTTCGAGGGTCTCGAGCAGGGCATCGGTCTCGACGTGATTCCGTCCGTCGCCGCCGGCAGGCGGCGGGACCTGCTGTTCGGCACGGCCGACAGCTCCACCGAGCCGTCGCTCGACCTGTTCTACAAGATCACGCCGAGCCTGACCGGCTCGGTCACGATCAACACCGATTTCTCGGCCACCGAGGTGGACGACCGGCAGGTCAACCTGAGCCGCTTTGCGCTGTTCTACCCCGAGAAGCGCAGCTTCTTCCTGCAGGACGCGGATATTTTCGAGTTCGGCCGCATCGATCAGAACGGCCGGCCGTTCTTCTCGCGCCGGATCGGCCTCGGCGCGCTCGGCGACCTCGTGGACATCGCGGGCGGCAGCAAGATCAGCGGCCGCATCGGGCGCTGGAACCTCGGGCTGCTGTCGATCCGGCAGGACGAATCGCTGCTCGCGGAAGCCGACAACGCGACGGTCGCGCGCGTCTCGGCCAACGTGCTCGGCGAGTCGAGCGTCGGGATCATCGCGACGGAAGGCAGTCCGCAGTCTACGCTGAACAACTCCGTCTTCGGCGCAGACTTCCTGTACCGCAACACGCGGCTGCCGGGCGGCCGGCTGCTCGAGGCCGAAGCGTGGGCGCAGCGCAGCGACACGGAGGGCGTCGAGGGGGACGACCGCGCTTACGGCTTCGGGCTGCGCTCGCCGAACAACACGGGCCTGCGCGGCGGCATGCGCTACTCCGTATTCGAGCAGAACTTCCAGCCGGAGCTCGGCTTCGTGAACCGGGTCGGCATCCGGCAGCTGAACGCCGGCACGCAGTTCACTCATCGCCCGCGCACCGGGTATCTGCGCTCGATCCTCGGCGGCGTCAATATGCAGCGGGTGGAGTATCTCGACGACGGCAGCCTGCAGCAGCAGCGCGTTCGCTACCGCGTGCTGGAGCTCGAGAGCCGCGAGGGCGACGAGCTCGCGGTGGAGCACGCGACGAACGAGGAAGTGCTGCGCGCTCCCTTCGAGCTGTTCCCGGGGCTGTTCATAGCCGACGGCCGCTACAGGTTCGGCGAGACGCGCGTGTCCTTCGCGTCGGCCGATCAGCGCAGGGTGTTCGGGGGGCTTGCGTGGCAGACCGGCGGATTTTTCGGCGGCGACCGCGACGAGATCTCCGGCAACGTCTCCTGGCGCCCGTCCGGGCATTTCAGCGGAAGGCTCAGCTACACGGTCAACGAGATCGACCTGCCGGACGGTGCGTTCACGTCGCGGCTGCTGTCGATGCGCGCCGACATCGCCTTCTCGTCCAGGTTGAGCTGGGTCAACCTGATCCAGTACGACAACGTCAGCGAGATCCTGGGCGTCAACAGCAGGCTGCACTGGATTCCGGAGGCGGGCCGCGAGGTTTTCCTCGTGCTGAACCACAACCTCGAGGACAAGGACGAAGACAACCGGTTCCATTCCGCCTACGCGGAAGCGGCGGTCAAGCTGAGCTACACGTTCCGTTTCTGAGACGGGCGGCGCGAGCGAACGACTCCGCCGCATCGGCTTCGCTACAATGGGCAACCGCCGAGGCGCCGCTGCAAGTAACCGCGCCTCCGGCACGAGCGGCCGCACCGGGCGGCCGCCGCCGCGACGAATTTTTCGACCGGAGGCGCCTGCGCGGCCGCCGTTCCGGTGAACCGGAGGAGCAATGATGAGCAACGCGAGCCCATTCGGTACGCGGGCCGACGCCACTGCCGACGCACGGCCGCTGCTCGGCCACTGGATCGGCGGCCGATTCGACGCCTCGGGCACACGGCGCGACAGCGTGTTCGATCCCGCAACGGGCGCCGTCGTCGCGGAAACGGTCTTCGCCGACCGCGATTGCGTCGGACGCGCGGTGGCGGCGGCAAATGCAGCTTTCCCGGCGTGGAGCGAGACCTCGCCGCTGAAGCGCTCCCGCGTGCTGTTCGAGCTGAAGGCGCTGCTCGAGCGCGACCGCGACGATCTCGCCGCGACCGTCACCCGCGAGCACGGCAAAGTGTTCAGCGACGCGCAGGGCGAAATCCAGCGCGGCATCGAGGTCGTCGAGTTCGCCTGCGGCATACCGCAGCTGCTGAAGGGCCAGTTCAGCGACAACATCGGCGGCGGCATCGACAACTGGTCGATCCGCCAGCCGCTCGGCGTCTGCGCGGGAATCACCCCGTTCAATTTTCCGGCCATGGTGCCGCTGTGGATGTTTCCGGTCGCGATCGCCTGCGGCAATACGTTCGTGCTGAAACCGAGCGAGCGCGTGCCGGGAGCGTCCCTGAAGCTGGCCGCGCTGCTCGAGGAGGCGGGTCTGCCGGCGGGGGTGGTCAACATCGTCCAGGGCGACAGAGAAGCAGTCGACGCCCTGCTCGGGCATCCGGACGTCGAGGCGATCAGCTTCGTCGGCTCGACGCCTGTCGCCGAGCACATCTATTCCCGGGGTTCGGCCGCCGGCAAGCGCGTGCAGGCGCTCGCCGGCGCGAAAAATCATCTCGTCGTGATGCCGGACGCGGATCTCGACCAGGCGGCCGACGCTCTGATCGGCGCGGGCTACGGCTCCGCCGGCGAGCGCTGCATGGCGATATCGGTCGCGGTCGCGGTCGGCGCGACGGGCGATGCGCTCGTCGACCGGGTCCGCGAGCGTATCGGGCGGCTGAAGATCGGCGACGGCATGAGCGGCGACGCGGACATGGGCCCTCTCGTGACCGCGGCCCACCGGCAGCGCGTGGCCGGCTACATCGAGGACGGCGTCCGCGAAGGCGCCGAGCTCGTCGTCGACGGCCGAGGGCTCGAGATCGAGGGTCGGGAAGAGGGCTTCTTCCTCGGCCCGACCCTGTTCGACCGCGTGACGCCGTCGATGCGAATCTATCGCGAGGAGATCTTCGGCCCGGTGCTGTCGGTCGTTCGCGTCCCGGACCTGGCCGCGGCCGTCGAGCTGATCAACGCTCACGAGCTCGGCAACGGCGTAGCGTGCTACACGGGCGACGGCCGCACGGCCCGGAATTTCGCGCGCCGCATTCGCGCCGGCATGGTCGGCATCAACGTGCCGATCCCCGTGCCGATGGCCTTTCACTCCTTCGGCGGATGGAAGCGCAGCCTGTTCGGCGATCACCACATCTACGGCGAGGAAGGCGTACGTTTCTACACGCGCTACAAGTCCGTGATGCAGCGCTGGCCCGACGCATCCAGCAAGGGGCCCGAGTTCACGATGCCGACGCACAAATAG
>JAFGNC010000470.1 GCA_016927175.1 Gammaproteobacteria bacterium
CACTCGAGCAGGAGGGGCTGAGCGTTCCGCTGTACAGCCTCGGAGCCGACGGGGAGGAGGCGCTCGCGCGGGCCGACGACGACCGGCTCGTGCTCGACCGACCTCTCGGCAAGAGGCACGTCCCCGAGCTGAAGGCCGGCGAGGCGACGATCCGCGTGTCCGCGGCCCGTCCCGTGCTGTTCGGATACCGGGAGGCCGAGTCGGAGGCGGTGCACGAGTTCACGGTCAACCTGACGCCGCCGCGGGTGTCGATCCTGTCCCGGCACCACTACATCAATCACGGCGGCTCGGAGATGGTCGTCTACCGCGCGACTCCGGCCGAGGCCGAGTCGGGTGTCCGCGTCGGCGACGTCGAATATCCGGGCTATCCGGCGTCGGGCGCCGGCATCGACACGTCGGACCCGTCGCTGCGGGTGGCCTTCTTCTCGCTGCAGTGGAACCAGAGCGTCGATACGCCGATCAGCCTGTTCGCCCGCGACGAGCTCGGCAACGAGACGAGCAGCGTCTTCGACTACCGCGTATTCGAGAAGCAGTTCCGCAACAGCCGCATCAACCTCGACGACCGTTTCCTCGCGCGCGTCGTTCCGGCGATCCTGGCAAACTCGACGGAGCTCGAGGTCGACGATCCGAGCGACCTGCTGCAATCGTACCTGCGCATCAATCGAGAGCTGCGCCGGCAGAACAACGAGACGATCGCCGCTCTGGCCGGGCAGACCGCCCCCGAGATCCTGTGGGACGGGCCGTTCAAGCAGCTCGTCAACACGGCCGTCGAGGCGGGCTTCGCCGACCAGCGCGCGTACGTCTACGACGGCGACGTGGTCGACCACCAGGTGCATCTCGGGTTCGACCTCGCGTCTACCGCCGCGGCGCCGGTGCTGGCGGCGAACGACGGCAGAGTCCTGCACGCGGGCTGGCTCGGCATCTACGGCAACTGCGTCATCGTCGACCACGGCATGGGGCTGCAGTCGCTGTATGCGCATCTGTCGTCTATCGATGTCGCCGCCGGCGACATGGTCTCGACCGACCAGCGCCTCGGCCGCAGCGGGGCGACGGGCCTGGCGGGCGGAGACCACCTGCACTTCACGATGCTGCTCGGCGGCCGGGCCGTGACGCCGATCGACTGGTGGAGCCCGCAGTGGGTCGAGGACCGGATCCTGCGCAAGCTCCGCGAGGCCGGCGCGACGGACCTTTGACCCGAGCGCAATAGCCCGAGCGCAATAGCCCGAGCGCGATACCCGGTTGGGCGCGGGGGCCGCGCGAATCCCGCCGGTGCGCCGCCCCGCCGCGATAGGATCCGCAGCGACGGAAGGGCGCTAGAGGATGCGTTTCGGCTTCGGAGGCCGCGGGTCGTCGATCGGCGGCGGGTCCGGCACTTCGTGCGGTCCGCGCCGCCGCGGCGGCTCCTCCACGGGCGGCGGATCTTTGTCCGGGTCGGGCGGCGTCGGCGCGCCGTCGTCCGGGTCCCGCTTGCCCGGTCCGGGCGCCTCGGCACGGCTCATCGCGACGCGCTGCCCGCGACTCATCGTCTCGCGCTCACTTTCGCCGTCACCGGCGGCGCCGGGGCGGCCGGCGCCGCAACGGCGCTCGACAGCGCGCCGCCCAGAGCTTCGTGCACGGCGCCGGTCGGGTGGATGCCGTCCCAGAACAGGAAGTCGTCGAAACGCGGCGCGCCGCCGTCGTTCGGCGCGCAGCCCTCGTGGAACGCGCGCTCCGCGTCGAGCGAGGCCAGATAGCGTTCGCTGTCGAAGCACGCGTCGCTCGTGTTCCTGCCCGCCTCTTCCGCGGCCGCGCGCTCGGCCGCGAGGGCGGCGGCAAAGTCGAACCGCCCGAGCTGCGCCGCCGGCAGCCGGACTTCGATCTCGGCCAGCCTGTCGGCGAGCAGCGCGTTGAAACTTTCCGTCACCGATCGCGCCGCCTCGAGCGCGACCTCCACGCTGACGCCCTGCTCCTGCGCTGTCGCCCGCACGGCGGGCAGAACGCTGAGGTCCGGTATGTTTGCGACGACGACACGCCGCGCGCCGGCGCCGATCAGCCGCTCGACGTTCTCGGCGATCGAATCGACGGCGGCGGCTATGATCCGGTCCGCCGCTGCGGCATCGCCGGCGGCCGCGCCGTCGTCGCCTGCCCCGCCGGCCGCGGCGCCCGGCGCGGGCAGCGCTTCTTCACCGGCCGTCAGCGCGGGCAGCGCCGCGGCCTGAAGCGCGTCGATCGCATCGTTGCCGCCGATCATGACCAGGTACAGCGCGCCGGCCGGCAGCGTCGGGCCCCGATCGAGCTGCAGCGCATCGACCTGGCGGGCGAGACCGCTCGGCCCGCTGTCGCGCGCTTTCGCGCCGGCCACCGCATAGTTGGTCCCGGCCTCCGGCCGGTCCGGCAGAATGTGGAAGGACGGCACCAGCTCCGGCAGGCCGAGCGCGGCCGCCAGGTGCTCGACGGCGACCGGCCCGTCGCTGACGCGGCTGCGCCTGTAGAACAGGTCCGCGCAGTCGCGCTCGAGCATCAGGATTTCGCCGGGGTTGCAGAAACCGATCGTGTGCTCGGGATAGAACGGCTCGTCCAGCAGAAAGTCGGTAACGGCCGCGGCGTTGCCGACGTCGGACAGACTGTCGCCGAGCACGAACAGGTCATCCGGCGGCGCAGGCTGCGCGAATGCGGCGCCGGCACCGGCTGCCGCGGCCGCGAAAAGCGCGATCGGCGGCGCCGCTCGCGCTGCCGTCACCGCCGGCCATCCGAGTGCGCTCGGCGCGCGGCGCGTGGCGCCCGAGCCAACCCGTTCCTTCCCCTGTCCGGTGCCCGACTGTCGGTGCACGTGGCGTCTCCTTCGCACGTCTGCCGCGGCCGGGTATCCAAGATCCATACCACGGCCCGCTCGTGCCGATGCCGACGGCACGCGGCGCGCGTGCTGGTAGACTGGCCGCATGAGCTCGCATATCGGCTTTTCGGCGTCGGCCGCTCCCGCGCCGCGGCGCGCGCAGTGGCAGCCGCCCGGCGACGTGCCAGCGCCGTCCGGACCGCCGGAGCTTCCGGAGCAGCCGTCCGAGCAGCCCGGGGGACCCGGCGAGGTTCCGCCGCGGCGCCCGGACGAGATCCCGGAGACGGACCCGCGGCCCGACGAGCTGCCGCCCGGCGAGTCCTGACGCGCGCGCCGCCCGCGGATCTACGGCGATCTGCCGCCGCTGATCTACCGCCGCCGATCTACCGCCGGTCTACCGCCGATCTACGGCTGATCTCCCGCTGATCCACCGGGAGCGGTCCTTTCGGCGGCCGGCCGGCACGGCACCTGCGCGCGGCTCCGGTCGTGGATGCGGCCGTCGACACCGATGAAAGCCCACTGATACGCCCCCGGCCCGAGCGCCAGCATCAGGACGCCGAAGACGTCGCCGTTGCGATAGGCGGTGTTTCGCCGCCTGCCGACGAAGGGGTGCAGACCCGCCCCGCCCGTGCCGACGGTGAACTGCCGCGCACCGTCGGCAACGACGTCGCCGTCCGCATTCTGCGGCGCGAAGCGCTCGTAGACGTGATCGTGGCCGTTCACGACGACGTCCAGCCCGTGCCGCAGCAGAAGCCGCCAGAACGCGTCCGTCGCGCGCCCGTCGTCCCACGGCTGCCTGCCGTGGAAGCCGGAGCTGAAGAGCGGATTGTGCCAGTAGGCCAGCAGGCACTCGCGCGGTTCCGCTTCGAGCTCTGCCCGCAGCCACTCGAGCTGCTCGCCTTCGACCGGCGCGATGCTGTTCAGCGCGACGGCCCGCCACGCGCCGACGTCGAACGCGTACCAGCCGCGGCCGCGGGCCTCGGGCCGCTCGGCGAACACGTCGAAATACTCGTAGTACGGCTCCGCCTGCGGCGTCGCATAGTCGTGGTTCCCCGGCGTCGGGCGCGTGCGCGCATTGAACCGCCCCCAGGTCGGCTCGTAGCACGCGTCGAACTCCTGTGCCGCGCCGTCGGGGTACGCGTGATCGCCGGTCGTGAAGACCAGCGCTTCGGGATGGGCCTCTATGATCGCGTCGAGCAGCTTCGCCGTCGCTCGCGCCGGCGCAAGCTCCCCGCACATCGCGATATCGCCGGCGCCGACGAAGACGGCCGCGTCGGCCGGGACGTCCACCGCCGCGACGGCCGCCGCGAGGCGCGCGTCGGGCGCCGGCTCGACGTCGAAGCGCACGCAGCCCGCCGCCGGCAGCAGCGCCGCGGCGGCAGCCGAGGCCAATCCGATCGCCCGCCGAAGCTTCGGGGCCGCAGCGCTATTCACTGATCCGCGCGAGCGCGCGCACGGCGGGCCCGTGCAGAATCGAGCCGTCCGTGTCGAATCGCGAGCCGTGACACGGGCAGTCCCAGCTCCTCTCGGCCGCGTTCCAGTGCACGTGGCAACCCATGTGCGTGCAGCGGGCGTCCAGAGCGTGCAGAACGCCGCCCTCGTCCCGGTAGGCGGCGGCCGGCTTGCCTTTGAGACGGATCAGCGCGGCCTCGCCGGGCCTCAGCGAAGCGGCGGCCTTCTCGGGCGGAGTGTGCAGCCGCTGACCGATCCAGCTCCGCGCGACATGCAGATTCTTGCCGACCAGCTTCATGCCGCCGCCCTTCAGGCCGAGACGGCGGGAGTCGTACAGCGTCGCCCAGTCGTTGCGCCGGCCGAGCACATCGTCGCTCAGGATCATTGCCGCGACCGTGCCCGTCGTGATGCCCCACGCGCTGAAGCCGGTCGCCACGCGGATGCGCGAGCCGCCCGGCAGGATCGGACCGACGTATGGGACGCGGTCGGCCGAATAGAAGTCCTGATTGCCCCAGCGGAAGCGAGGCTCCGTCAGACCGAAGTGCTCGCCCGCGTACGCGGTCAGCGTCCTCAGCTTGTCCTCGGTGTCGGCGTGTCCGGTCGGGAACGCCTCGCCGATCAGCACGAGCAGGCGCTCGGTCTCGCTCCACGGCGCGCTGCGGATCGAGCGCGTCGGCTGGTCGGCGCTGATGAACATGCCCTCCGGCGCACGCTCGCGGTCGACCGGGCCCGCGATACACAGATGCCGATACGGGAACGCCCGGCCGAAGTAGCCGCCGCGATCGAGGATCGGAATGTTGGTCGCGACGATGACGTCATCGGCGCGGACACGGCCCTCGGCCGTCACGACCGTGCACGGCCTGGCTCCTTCGACGTCGACGACGCGGGTCGACTCGTGCAGCCGTCCGCCGCGCTCGACGAACTCTGCCGCCAGCGCCGCCTGATACTTGACCGGGTGAAACTGCGCCTGCCCGTCGAAGCAGACGGCCGCACGGACCGGGAACGGCAGTGCCGTCTCGCGGACCAGCCGCGCGGGCAGCCCGGCCCGCGTCGCGGCCTCGACCTCCCGCTCGACGGCTGCCGCCTGCTCGTCCGACAGCGCGTACGTATACGCCGAGCGCGGCTCGTAATCGCAGTCGATGTTGCGCTCGCGGATCTGCTCCGCGATCCACCTCAGGCCCGCTTCGTTCGACTGCGCGTAGGCCGCGGCCGCGTCCGCGCCGAAGCGCTGGGTCAGATGGTGATAGATCAGGCCGTGCTGCGACGTGATCTTGGCCGTGCTGCCGCCGGTCACCTGCCGCCCGATTCGCGATGCTTCCAGCAGCACGACGGAGTTTCCCGCGCGCTGCAGCATCAGCGCCGCGGTCAGGCCGACGATGCCGCCGCCGATGACGACGGTATCCGCCGACGCGTCTCCCGCGAGAGGCGCGCGGCCCTCCTCGGCGGGCGGCCCCGTCTCCACCCAGCAGGACGCCGTCGTCGTCGATGTCGAGACCGTCGGAGCCGTGTCCGTCGCCGCCATTGCCGCTCTCCTCGCCGGATGAACCGATCGTCCCCGAATTCGACGCGAGCAAGGTTCATGCCACCGCGCCGCGACGAAGAGCGGGCCACGGAAAAGGGGTCAGGGCCGTCTTCGCGCCAAAAGCGTCAAAAGACGCCAAAAGGGGTCAGGGCCCTTTTTTGAGCGCAAAAGGGGTCAGGGCCCTTTTCCCGCCAAAAAGGGGTCAGGGC
>JAFGNC010000471.1 GCA_016927175.1 Gammaproteobacteria bacterium
CTTCTACCTCGTGCGGCCTATCGAGCGGCCGCTCGGGGCCCGGCTCGTCGAGCGGCTGCTCGGGGCCCGGCTCGACGAGCGGCTGCTCGGGGCCCGGCTCGTCGAGCGGCTGCTCGGGGCCCGACCCATCGAACGGCTGCTGCTCGGTGCGCGCCCGATCGAGCGGCCGCTGGGCGCGAGGCTAGACGAGCGGCTGCTCGGTGCGCGGCCGATCGAGCGGCCGCCGGGCGCGAGGCTCGACGAGCGGCTGCTCGGCGCGCGCCCGATCGAGCGGCCGCTGGGCACGAGACTCGACGAGCGGCTGGTCGGCGCGCGGCTGCTCGGCGCGCGAACCGACGGGGCCGATCGTGTTCTCGAGGAACTGTCCGACCTCGAGGACGGCGCGCGGCTTCCGAGCGATGGTGTCGCCCTCCCGGAAGGGGCGTTCCGGGCCGATGGCCGATCCCCGACGGACGGCCGATCCCCGACGGACGGCGACGCGCTGCCGATACGCGCGTCGGACCTGACCGTGCCTCCGATCCGCGAAGGCGATCTGTTCGAGGGCGACGCGTCGGAGCGGCTTCTCGAGCGGTCGACGGCTCTGTTCGTGCCGCTGCGGGCACTGGCGTCGGGTGTCGTGAATCGCTGCCTCGCAGCCGAGGCCGACGGCTGCCGGGTCTGCGGCGAGCGCTCGATCGATCTTTGCGAAGCGGCGCTCGAGCGCGATGCGCCGGCGCGGCTCGTCAGGCGCGGGGAATCGGCGGCATTCGGGGACCGTGAGTAGCTGCGCGTCGAGCCTGCGCGGCCATCGCTGCCGAGCGCGCGGCTGCGGTTGCTGCGGCCTTCGAAGCTGCGCGTGTTGTAGCGCTGGCGCTGCGCGTCGTACGCCCCGCCCGAGTAACGCGTCACGGCCACGCGTCGATAATTCGGACGCCACACGTATCCCGATCGGTTTACGTCGACGATGTTGATGTTGATCGCCGTGCGCACGTAGAACGGATCGTAGTAGCGATGCCGGTAGTGATAGTACGGGTGCGCGAAGTGCACGTGCGGGTGAACGTGCAGGTAGTGCGTGTTCCACCCGATCGTGAACGCCGACGTGACGCCCCAGAAGAACCCCGCATGGAACGAGTATCCGGCCGGGTAGGGGTAGTAGTAGACCGGGTACGGGCGCGGGTAGTAGTAAACCGGCTCGTGGTGATACACGACGACACGGCTCGGCTCGTAGTAGGGGACGTAGATCACTTTCGGATCGGCCGGCTCGATCTCGATGGCGCCGTCCTCCTCGCGAACGACCTGCCGTTCGTTGCTCGCGAGATTGCCCGCGTCGCGGGCCCGCTCGCGGAAGTCCTGCACGGCCGCGAAGACGTCTACCTGCTGATTCAGGAAAGCCTCCCCGAGGTCCCATGTCCACTCGAGCTCTTCGTTCAGCAGCTGCAGAACGTCGGGATAGTTCAGCAGCGCCACGACGGAGTCGTCCCACTCCGGATCCGGCTCGAGGCTCGGGTCCTGCTCGTGGTCCTCGAGGAACCGCGCCGCCTGCACGATGTCGAGCGGGTAGGTGGAAGCGGGCAGGATAATTGCGATCAGATCGTCCGGATACAGCGCGATGGGGCCCACCAGCTCCTCGAGCTCTTCCGGCGTGAAGTAGGGCTCCGCGGCCGCTTCCTGCTGCGCCGCTGCAGGCTTCGGTCCGCCGACGAGCGCGAGCGCGGCCAGCGTCGTCAGCACGATGAAGCTCCGGATTCCGTGGCTGTCGTGATATGTCATCGCAGACTCCCGGTGTCGGGCCCGCGCAGGTGCGCAGCTTCCCTTCTAGCGCCGACGGTAGCTGAGGCTAGCTGAACCGAGCCTTAACCGTGCGGCGGTCCGGCTCAGTCGGTCTGCGTCGCGCGCCGGGGGGCGGAGCTGCCGGCGAGCGGCACGGGGTAGGACGTTTCCTGAGGGCTTTCGGCCGGGCGGCCGAGGTAGAACCCCTGGGCGTAGTCGATCCGGAACCTGGCTAGCAGTGCCATCGCGGTGCCGTTCTGGACGTATTCGGCGACGGTCTTGATGCCCGCAGCCTTGGCCACCTCTCCGATCAGCCGCACCATCGTCTGGTCCACCGGGTCGCGCTCGAGGCCCTTGACGAACGAGCCGTCGATCTTCAGGTAATCGACGGGCAGGCGCTTCAGATAGGCGAACGAGCTGTAGCCGGTGCCGAAATCGTCGATCGCAATGCCGCAGCCGAGCTCGCGGATCGCCGCCATCTGCTTCGCCGCGTGCAGCGCGAAGCGGATCGCCTCCTGCTCGGTCAGCTCGAAAATCACCGCGTCGCCGGGCAGCCCGTGCTCCTTCAGCTTGGTGCGGACGAAGCTCGAAAAGTCGCCGTCGTCGATGGCCGACGCGGAGACGTTGATCGAGAACCTCAAGTCCGGCCTGCCGTGCCGCATCCCGGCGAGAGTCCGCATCGCGTGATCGACGACCCAGCGGTCGATGTCCGACAGCAGCCCGAAACGCTCGGCGGCCGGCAGGAACACCTGCGGCTCGATCAGCGTGCCGTTGCGGTGCCTCAGGCGCAGCAGCGCCTCGTAGTGGTTCGCGATGCCGGTGCGCACGTGCACGAGAGGCTGGTAGTGCAGCGTGAAGAGATTCTCGTCGAGCGCTTCACGAATGCTCTTGACCCAGTCGATGTCCTTCGTCATCTGCCGGCTCTCTTTCGCGGAGACCCGATAGAACTCGAGCCGGTTGCGGCCCTTCGACTTCGCGACATGGCAGGCGAGATCCGCCTGCGACAGCAGCTCGTGCGGATCGGTGTGCTCGGAGGTGATTTCCGCGATGCCGATGCTGCACTGAAGCGAGAAGACCTTCTCGTCCTGAACGTGCGTCAGGGCCCGCATCTGCTCCAGGATCTTGGAGGCGATCGAGCGCGTGTGCTGCCGCGTGACTTCCTTCAGCAGGACCGCGAACTCGTCGCCGCCGAAACGGGCCACGACGTCACTCGAGCGCACTGCGCTCATAATCGAGCGCCCGGCAAGCTTCAGCAGCTCGTCTCCGGCCGGATGACCGCACGTGTCGTTGACGTACTTGAATTGATCGAGGTCGACGAACAGCACGGCGCCGCGGCTGTTCTGAGACTCGATGCGCTCGAGCTCCTGCTCGAGCTCGATCACGAAGCTGTGCCGGTTCATCAGCCCCGTCAGCGAGTCGTGCATGGCAAGGTGCACGAGTCGGCGGTCACGCTCGTTCAGGGCGACGGTCGTCTCTTCGAGCGCGTTGACGATACGCTGGATCTCGCTGTGCCTCGAGGTCGGAAACGAGACATCGAGGTCGCCGTTCGCGAGGTCGGCGAGCGGGCCCTGCAGGGCCGCCAGCGGCGACAGCGCGCGCTTCATCATCACGCGTCCGGCGACCCACGACAGGCCGAGCAGCCCGAGCAGCGTCAGGCTGGCCAGCCACAGCTTCGGCAGAAACTGCGCGTGGTAGGAGGAGAAGTCGAGGTCGACCCCGACGAAGCCCAGCAGCTCGATCTGCGTCTCGACCGGGACGTCCCCGCCGAGGCCGAGCAGCCCGTCGCCGAGGGTCGATTCTGTCCAGATCGGTCCCGCGAGCCGGTATGCCAGCGGCTTCTCCGGATTCTCGATCAGACGAAACGGCGACTCCTCGCCTGCATACGCGGCGAGCTCTGCGGCCGCCGCCGCGTCGAGCTTCTCCGCATCCTCGAAAGGCTGCCCCTGCGGATTCAGCGTCAGGACCGGCTCGCCGCTCGGGCGGTACCAGCTGACGGCGCGAATCTCCGGGTATTTCGCAATGAAGCGCTCGACGTCGAGGATCGCGTCGCTCATGTTCGACACGTAGAACGGCGCGCCGAGCTCGTTCAGCTCTGCCGCCCATTGCCTCGCCCAGTGCGACAGGTTGTCGTCGATCACGGTGCGCGACGTCCAGTACAGCCCTCCGAGCGCGAGCAGCCCGACCGCCGTGACGATCGCGAGCTGCAGAGTCAGGATCTGCGTGATCAGGCTCGATCGGCGGCCGAAGCCCATCGCCCGCGCGCCGAGCCGGGCGGCGCGGCGCAGCTGCGCGGCGGCGCGCACGAGCCGCCTGCCGACGACTCCGGCGGCGGCAGCCGCCACGCAGCGCAGAGCGGCGGCTCCGAGGACGCGCCGGATCCGCATCAGCCGCTCCCGTCCCTGACGATCCAGGCGCTGTCCGGCGCAGACGATCCGCGCCGCTTCCGAACCTCCGGGTGGAGCCGTATCTCCAGCTCGGACAAAGGCGTCACCGCGGGCAGCTCGTCGGCTCCGCCGGCGTCGATCCTTTCCACGACGTCCGCCAGCGTCGCGGCGACGTTCTGCGGCGTGCCGGATACGCTGATCGACGCGCCCCACTCGAGCAGCGCCGGCGTGAAGGCGAGGCTCTGAACGCCACGGGCGTTCGCGTGCTCGAGCATTTCCCTGATGGCGCGAGGGCTCATGATCGCGTTGTCCGGCAGCAGCCACAGCCCGTCGACGTCTCCGGCCATGCGCCGAAACAGGTAAAGCGCTTCGCGGTCAGAAGTCGCGGTGCGGAGCGCGAGCTCGATGCCGGCGGCATCCGCCGCCTGCCGCGCCTGCGCGGCGAGCAGGTATTCGTCGGCGCTCAGAATCAGCGCGACCCGGCGCAGCGCCGGATTGACTTCTTTCCACGCGGCGAGCTGCAGCGCCGGCGGCGGCATCGTCGCGACGCCGTATGCGTCGGCCGCCGCAAATTCGAGATCGGGGACCTGTCCGAAGACGGTAGGCAGCGGCAGCCGCTCGATCGCGACTCGCGTCGCTTCGCTGCCGACCGCGACGACGCATATCGGCGGCTGCGGCGCATCGGCCGTGCCGGCCAGCACAGCGGCATCGGTCGTGTCGTAGAAGCGCTCGATCACGAAGCCGCGCAGGGTCAGCTGCTCCTCGAGCTCGGTCACGATGGTCTCGAAGCCGTTCGGCTCGGGCGGCAACAGCACCAGCACTCGCGGCGGAGGGGGCGGCGGCGGGGCGGGCGCCGGCCGGGGGCGCGCCGGCGGAGCGGGCGGCGGCTCCGCGGCAGCGGCCGGCTCGGCGGGCGGCGGCTCCTCGACGGGCGGGGGCTGCTCCGCCGGCGCGGCATCTTCCGGCCGCCAGTCCTGCTCCCGCGGCACGAAGATGCAGCCGGCGAGCGACAACGCTGCGGCGACCAGTGCGAAGCGGCTGACCGGACCTGCCAGAAAAACCATGCCTTATGCGTCGTCGCCCGCGCGAGAAATCCCCCCGGAACGCGCAAGCTTAGCGGCGCGACCCGCCCGCGGCCTTGCTGGAGGTCACACCTTAAGCCCTGCCGCACCACATCCGTGCGGTCGCCGGACTGCCGCTGCTCTCCCTTCGCGGGGCAGCGCCGGCGGGCCCGGCCGCGCGGAGGGAGCGTGGCGGCGCCGTGGTTTGCGCCGCCGGCCGCCGGACGCGCATTCGAAAGCGCCGGCGGAACGATGGTATATAGAGGAGCATCCGACCGTCAGGGGAAATCGTCATGCCGCACGCGCTTATGCCTTTACTGCGCGCCTCGATCGCCGCGGGGCTGCTCGCAGCCGCCGGGACGGGCCTCGCCGCGGATCCGCCGCTCGAGCAACGACTGCAGCGCCTCGAGGATCGCGAGGAGATTCGCAACCTGCTGCTCGAGTACGGGCGGGCGCTGGACCAGCGGGATTTCGCGGCGTTCGCCGACCTGTTCGCGGAGACGGAAGGCGAGTGGGTCGGCGGGCTCGGGACCGCGAAAGGGCGCGATGCGATCCGGGAGCTGATGGAGACGACGATCGGCAGCGGTCTGGGTAACGCCCCGCCGTCGAGCTTCCATCTGTTCACGAACGAGCGGATAGACGTCGACGGCGATCGTGCCGAGGGCGTGACGAAATGGGTTTTCGTCATGCAGGGCGCGTCCGGAGACTCCGCCCCCGAGTGGGTCTACCTCGGCCATTACGATGACACGTTCATCCGCGAGAATGGCCGCTGGCGTTTCCTGCGGCGCGAGGCCTTCACGGATCTGCCGGTGCAGGAGGCTTCGGAATGACCGGGTGTCGTCGCAAATATCGCCGCACGGCTTCGCAGGCGGCGCTGCTGATCGCGCTCGGGGCGGTGCTCGGAGGCTGCGGCGAGGCCGATCCCGCCGGGGCACAACCGCCGCCGGCCGCGGCGGCGACAGTTGCCGGGGCCGACGCCGTCGAGGCTTCCGCCGGCGACGCGCAAACCGGCGGCGACGAGTTCCGGTACGAGGCGGAACGCTTTGCCGACCTCAGGATCCTGAGGTACCGGGTGCCCGGCTTCGACGAGCTCGATCTCGAGCAGAAGCGCCTGCTGTATTACCTGTATCAGGCAGGCCTGTCGGGGCGCGAGATCATCTACGACCAGAAGTACCGCTACAACCTCGCGATAAGGCGGACGCTCGAGGAGATCGTGCGGGGTTACCCGGGCGACCGCAACGCGGCCGATTTCCGCGCGCTGACGACGTACCTGAAGCGGATCTGGTTCTCGAACGGCATCCACCACCATTACGCGCACGACAAATTCGATCCCGGCTTCGGATTCGAGTCGCTGCAGCGTTTCGTCGAGGCGACGCCCGGGAACTATCCCGTGCGCGAAGGCCAGTCCGTGGACGAGCTGCTGCAGGAGCTCCGGCCGATCATCTTCGACCCCGACGTCGACGCGAAGCTCGTCAACACGCGCGCCGGCGTCGACCTGGTCGCGGCGTCGGCGGTCAATTTCTACGCGCCGGGCATCGAGCAGCAGGAGGTCGAGGCGTTCTACGAGGCGAGGAAGGAGCCGGACGACCCGACGCCGGTTTCCTACGGTCTGAACTCACGTCTCGAGAAGCGGGACGGGCGGCTCGTCGAGGACGTGTGGAAGGTCGGCGGGCTGTATACGGAGGCGATCGAACGCATCGTCTACTGGCTCGGAGAGGCCGTGAAGGTCGCCGAGAACGAGATCCAGCGCGAGGCGCTAGAGAAGCTGATCGCGTATTACGAGAGCGGAAGTCTCGAGGACTGGGACGAGTACAACGTGGCGTGGGTCGAGGACACCGAATCCGTGGTCGACACGATCAACGGCTTCATCGAGGTCTACAACGATCCGATCGGCCTGCGCGGCTCCTATGAGGCCGTCGTTTCGTTTCGCGATCCCGTCGCGACGCGGCGCATCGACGCCATTGCGCGCGAAGCGCAGTGGTTCGAGGATCAGTCGCCGATCATGGACGAGCACAAGAAAGAAAACGTGACCGGCATCGTCGGCAAGGTGATCACGGTCGTCGGTGAGGCGGGCGACGCGTCGCCGGCGACGCCGATCGGCATCAACCTGCCGAACTCGGACTGGATACGCCGGACGCACGGCTCGAAATCCGTGAGCCTCGGGAACATCGTCGCCGCAGGTAACGCGGTGCCGAGCGAGTCGGAGCGTGAGTTCGCCTGGGACGAGACCCTCTACCGCCGCATCGAGGAGTACGGCGATCTCGTGTCGACGCTGCAGGTGGACATGCACGAGGTCATCGGGCACGCATCGGGGCGATTGAACCCGGGCGTCGCGCCGCTGCACGAGACGCTGAAGAACTACGGCTCGACGATAGAGGAGGCCCGGGCCGATCTGGTCGCGCTGTACTACATCGTGGATCCGAAGCTCGTCGAGCTCGGGCTGCTGCCGTCGGTCGAAGCGGGCCGCGTTGCGTACGACCAGTACGTGACGAACGGCCTGCTGCAGCAGCTGCGCCGGATCGAGCCCGGCAACGTGATCGAGGAGGCTCACATGCGCAACCGCCAGATGATTGCGGCGTGGGCGTACGAGCAGGGACGCGAGCAGGGCGTCATCGAGCGGCGCGAGCGGGACGGAAAAACGTTCTTCGTGGTGCGGGACCATGACGCGCTGCGGGAAATCTTCGGGCGGCTGCTGCGCGAGCTCCAGCGGATCAAGTCCGAGGGGGACTTCGAGGCCGCGCGCGAGCTGGTCGAAGGCTACGGCGTCGAGGTCGATCCGGAGCTGCACGCGGAGGTCAGAGAGCGCTACGCAGCTCTCGACGTGCCGCCTTACTCGGGCTTCATCAATCCGCGGCTCGTGGCGGTCGAGCAGGGCGGCGAAATCGTCGACGTGCGAGTCGAGTATCCGGAGGACTTCTCCGAGCAGATGCTGGAGTACGCGGATCGGTACTCTTTCCTGCCGACGTGGAACCACTGACGCGGATCCGGGCGGCACGACAGAGCCGTCCGAAGCGTTCCGCGATGCCGCGCGGCCCGGAGGCCTGCCGCCCGGCTCAGGCCGGGCTCAGGCCGTGTGCTTCGGGCCGGCGGCGCGCGTCGCGGCGACGCTCAGCCGGGGCGGCGCTCCGCGGCGTCGGTCGGCCGCTGGATGCGCTGATCGCAGTCGCTTTCGTCGGTGACGAGCGAGGCGAGTATCGAGGCCGTGCGCGCATCGCGCGGGACGAACATCAGCAGTCGCAGGAAGGAGCTGCCTTCCGGCACGTACGACGAATGCTCGAAGGAAAGATCACCGAGGTCCGGATGCCGCACGACATAGTCGCCGCGGATGCTGTTGCGGATCTCCGCGCAGTTCCATAGGCCCTCGAACCCCGGCACCGAAGCGCCGAGATCCTCGATCAGTTGCTCGAACGATGCGTCCCCGGCGCATTGGCTGTAGTCCACCCGAAACTTCGCGAGCAGCCGGCGAGCCAGCGTGTCGAACGCCTCCGCGTCGCGCTGATACTTCTCGTCCGTCAGGATGATCTTCAGCAGGTTCCGGTCTCCGGGAGGGATGTCGCCGTAATCCCTGAAAACGGCGGCGACGAGGCAGTTCCACGCCACGATGTCCCAGCGCAGCGTCATGACCAGCGCGGGCACCGGCAGGTACTGGATCGTCCTCCACAGCGTCGCCGTGAAGCGGGCTTCGCGCTCGGAAAGCGGGGGAGCGGGCCGCCCGTGCACCAGAGAGAACAGATAGTCGCGCTCGTCGCCGGTCAGCCGCAGCGAAGCGCAGATCCTTTCGAGCACATCCACCGAGACGTTGATGTCGCGGCCCTGCTCGAGCCACGTGTACCAGGTGACGCTGACTCCTGCGAGCGAAGCCACGTCCTCGCGGCGAAGGCCCGGGGTGCGGCGCCTGCGCGGCGGCCGAAGCCCCACGTCCTCGGGAGTGACGCGCGCGCGACACTCCTTCAGGAATTCCTTGATCTGATCGCGTCGATTCGGCATTTGTGATCGCGGCGGGGGTGTTGTCTCAGTCGGAAGTTATTCCAACCGGCTCCGCGGCACAACTGCATCATGGTACCGGCGATACCATGTTGGGGGGCGCAGGCTCACCGGCTCCTGCCTGCGCGGTTACGCCGGCCTCATATGGGGGTATTGGCAATACCTGAATCCGTAATAGTCTGGCTAACTGCGCAAGCGCAAAG
>JAFGNC010000070.1 GCA_016927175.1 Gammaproteobacteria bacterium
GCAGATGGTGCTGTGACCCGGTCGGGCGACGGGGGCCCGGCGTCGGCGCAGGCCGGAGTCGATCTCGAGCTTTGGCTCGAGTCCGCGCTCGCCGCGAACACCGGGCGCCTGCTCGGGCACGGTTACCAGGGCTCCGTGCACCTTTTGAGCTCCCCGCTCGGCGACGTCGTCGTCAAGAAGGCGCACGACTCGCCGCTGCTGAGGCCGGTCGGGCGGCGCGCGCTGCGCCGTGAAGCCGCCGTCTACGAGCGGCTGCGCGGCATATCGGGCACGCCGAAGTCCTACGGCCTCGTCCATGGGCATCTGCTGCTCGAGCACGTGGAGGGCCGTTCCCTGCGCCAGCGCGAGCACGATCTCGCGGACCCGGACGCGTTCTATTCGCGGCTGCTCGACACGCTCGAGGCGATGCACGCTGCGGGCGTCGCACACGGCGATCTGAAGCGCAAGGACAACATCCTCGTCGGCCCCGGCGATCAGCCTTACGTGATCGACTTCGGCATCGCGTGGTGCGCGGACGCCGAGTCCCCGCGCTGGCGGCGCGGCGTGTTCGATCTGATGCGGCAGATGGACATCAATGCCTGGATCAAGCTGAAGTACCGGCGGCGCGTCGAGTCGCTGTTGCCGGAGGACGCGGAGCGCTATCGCCCGCTGCTGCTCGAGCGCGTGGCGAGAGCGATCAGGATCCCCTGGCAGAAGATCACGCTGCGGCGGCTGCGCAAGCGCCACCGAAGGCGCTGAGCGGGCACGAGGGGCAAGCCGCGGGAGCGCTCCCGCGCGTCGCCGGCACCGTGACCCACGCACTGGAACGGCTCGCCTGCGCGTGCGACTATTGCGCCGCCCGCAAGCCGCGCGATGCGGCCCGGCGACCAGCCGGCCCGGGCTCCACGCTGACATGGAGGTTCGCACGTCAATGATCGAGCTCGGTGCCTCGTCCGGCCTCGCGCCCATGGCCGGATTGGTCGCTATATCGTTCTTCTCGTTCCTTGCCGGTCAGATCTGCCGGAAATGGCCCGAAAAAGTGCGGGACGTGGCCGAAAGCCTCGACGGCTCGCTGCTCTATCTGTCGCCCGAAGCGCACCGCGCGCTGATCCGGGTCTGCGGCGCGACGTTGTCGACGATGTCGTTCGCCGCGCTGCTGGCGGCGGCCGTGCTCTTCTGACGCCCAAAGGCAGGCACGGCGCGGCGCCCTCGCTGCGCGGCGGTATCGGCCGAAAGTGGGAAGGGGGTGCGCCGAAGAACGGCCCGGCGCGTCGAAGTCAGCCGGCGGAGCCGCTCTGCTCGGGCTGATCGAGCAGCTGCACGAGCGCCATCGGCGCCGAATCCCCGGGCCGGAAGCCCATCTTCAGAATCCTCAGATAGCCGCCGGGCCGGTCCCTGAAGCGGGGGCCGAGCTCGTTGAACAGCTTGCCGACGGCCGCGTCGTCACGCAGGCGGTCGAACGCGAGGCGGCGCCGGCTGGCGCCGTCCTCCTTCGCAAGCGTGATCAGCGGCTCGACGACGCGCCTGAGCTCCTTCGCTTTCGGCAGCGTCGTCCTGATCGTCTCGTGCTGCACCAGCGATGCCGCCATGTTGCGGTACATCGCCTTGCGGTGCGGTGCGTTCCTGCCGAGCTTGCGGCCGGATTTCCTGTGGCGCATGGCTTCGAATAACCCTTAAGTCAAAATGCGATCGACGATGGCTCGTCGTTACGCAGTCCCGGCGGCGGCCAATTGTCGAGGCGCATACCGAGCGCGAGGCCGTGTGTCTCGAGGACTTCCTTGATCTCGGTCAGCGACTTCTTGCCGAGATTCGGCGTCCGCAGCAGCTCGACCTCGGTCCGCTGGACGAGGTCGCCGATGTAGTTGATGTTCTCCGCTTTCAGGCAGTTGGCGGAGCGCACGGTCAGCTCCAGCTCGTCCACCGGGCGCAGCAGGATCGGATCGACCTGCGCCTCGGCGCGGCCGTACCCGGCCTCCTCCTCGCCCTGCAGATCGACGAATACGTCGAGCTGATTCTTCAGGATCTTGCCGGCGCGGCGGATCGCCTCCTCGGCGTCGATCGTGCCGTTCGTCTCGATGTCCACGATCAGCTTGTCGAGGTCGGTGCGCTGCTCGACGCGCGCGCGCTCGACCGTATAGGTCACGCGGCGGATCGGGCTGAACGACGCGTCGAGCTGCAGCCGGCCGATGGGCCGAGTCTGCTCCTCGAACGTCGCCGCCTGAGTCGCGGGATGGTAGCCGCGGCCGCGCACGACCTTCAGGAACGCGCGCAGCTCGCCCGACTGCGTCAGGTTGGCGATGACCAGATCGGGGTTCACGATCTCGACGTCGTGCTCGGCCTGGATGTCGCCCGCCGTGACCGGCCCCGGCCCCTTCTTCGAAAGGGTCAGCTCCGCCTCGTCGCGGGCGTGCATCTTGATCGCGACCGACTTCAGGTTCAGCAGGACGTCGACGACGTCCTCCTGCACACCCTCGATGCTGGTGTACTCGTGCAGCACACCCTCGATCTCCGCCTCGACGATCGCCGCACCGGGCATCGACGACAGCAGCACGCGGCGCAGCGCGTTACCGAGCGTATGGCCGAAGCC
>JAFGNC010000472.1 GCA_016927175.1 Gammaproteobacteria bacterium
CGCAACTATGCGAAGCGGTGGACCGACGACCCGGAGGTCAAGTGCTACATGCCGGGCGTGCCGCGCGCGAACTACATGCCGTATCCGTTGCAGATCTTTCAGTCCGAAGGGCACATGCTGATCGCCTACCAGTTCGCGGGCGCTGCGCGGATCGTCAATCTCGCAGAACCTCGGCCATCGTCGATCGATAGCTGGATGGGCGTCTCGAACGCGCGCTTCGAGGACGACACGCTGGTCATCGACGTCTCGGGCTTCAACGGACAGGCGTGGCTCGATCGCGCCGGGAATCATGCGAGCTATGCCTTGCGCGTCGAGGAGCGCTATACGTTCGTGGGGCCGGACGCGATTGATTACGAGGCGACGCTGACGGATCCGCAGACGTTCTCGAGGCCGTGGAAGGTCGCGTTCCGGCTTTACCGGTATGCGGACCCGGACGCGCACCTGATGGAGTTCAAATGTGTGCCGTTCACCGAGGAGCTGCTGTACGGCGAGTTCTACAGGGAACCGCCCGAGTGATACCGACGCCCCGAGTGACGTCCCGAGTGACCCCCCGAGTGACCCGAGGAACAGATCGATGAAGCACGTGAATCGGCTTTGGAAGATGGCGCTTCCGCTCGTACTGCTGTGCCCGATCGCACAGGCGCAGCGCACGTCCTGGGGCGATCCGGATCTGCAGGGAAGCTGGTCCAATGCGACGCTGACGCCGCTGCAGCGGCCCGCGGAGCTCGGTGACAAGGCGTTCTTCACGCCCGAGGAGGCGGCGGCCTGGGTGCGGCGCACCGTGCGCGCGGCGAGCGCGGATTTGAGGATCGAGGAGGACCTCGAGTCCGGCGAGGTCGGCTCGTACAACGACGCGTGGATGGATCGGGGCAACAGCATCGTGCCGACGCTCCGAACGTCGCTGATCGTCGAGCCCGAGACGGGCCGCGTGCCCGCGTTCACGCCGACGGCGCAGCGCCAGCACGAGCAGAACCTCGAATACACGCAAATGCATCCGGCCGACACGCCGGCGGACCGGTTCCTGACCGAAAGATGCATCGTGTTCGGCGGCGGTGCGGCACCGATGCTGCCGGAGCCTTACAACAACAACTACTACATCGTGCAGACGCCGGAGTACGTGACGATCATGGCGGAGCTCAACCACGAGGTCCGCATCATTCCGATCGACGGGCGGCCGCATTTTCCGGACGACGTCCGGCAGTGGGTCGGCGACTCGCGCGGCCACTGGGAGGGCGACACGCTCGTCGTCGAGACGAGGAACCAGCAGCCGAGCCGGTTCTTCTACGGCGTGCAGATGCTCAATTCCGTGATGAGCGAGAGCTTCCGCGTCGTCGAGCGGTTCACGCGCACGGCGCCCGACCAGATCCGCTATCAGGCGACGGTCGAGGACCCGGAGGTCTTCGTGCAGCCGTGGACGATCGAGTATTTCATGCATCCCCAGGACGGCGAGATCGTCGAGTTCGCCTGCCACGAGGGTAACTACGGGCTGCGGGGCCTGCTGACGGCCGCGCGCGAGGAAGAACGCCAGGCGGCGCAGAGCGCCGGGGAAGGGGAGTAGAACGATGAAAGCCACACTGACGGCAATGCTCGGAGCGGCACTCGCCTGCGCAGCGGCCCCGGCGCTCGCGCATCATGCGTTCGCGGCCGAGTTCGACGCGACCAAGCCGGTTACGCTGCAAGGCACGATCACGCGCGTCGAGTGGATCAATCCGCACGCGTGGATTCATCTCGACGTCGAGGGCGACGACGGTGCGGTCGAGAGCTGGATGATCGAGGCGGGCAGCCCCAACACGCTCGTGCGCCGCGGCATGTCGCGCGATTCGATTCTGCCCGGCACCGAGGTCGTCGTGTTCGGCTATCGTCACCGCAACGGCTCGAACGCCGCGAACGGCCGCGACGTCACGCTTCCGGACGGCACGAAGCTGTTCCTGAGCTCGCCGCGCACCGGCGCGCCCGGCGGCGACGAGCCTTAGCCGCGGAGCGCGAGGCTGAAGGTGAGCGCAAGAACGCTCTATACTTGGCAGCCACGATAGGGGTTGTCAGATGGTGGGGGGGGTCGATTCCGTGAGAAGCCAGCGTCGCGCTCTTGGTCTTCTTTCGCTGCTTCCCGCATTGCTGATCGCCGGCGTATTCCTCGGGGCCCAGGAAGGACGAGCGCAGGCAGCCGGGCAGTCGCTCTGGTCCGATCCAGCCACCTGGCCGAACGCCCGGGTGCCGGTCGCAGGCGACATAGCCATCATCGCGAGAGACAAAGACGTCGTCCTCGACGTCAGCCCACCGGCGCTCGCGGGGCTGACCATTAACGGCAAGCTCAGCTTCTCGAACGCTGCCGACCTGGAGTTGACCGCCGAGTGGATCGTCTTGACCGGGGAACTGGAAATCGGAACCGAAGCACGCCCCCATACGAGCAACGCGACCATCACCTTCACCGACAATGTCCCGGGTGAAGACATGATGGCCGGCATGGGTGACCGCGGCATCATGATCTCGGGTGGCATCCTGAACCTGCACGGCGATACAACCCACACCTGGACCAAGTTGGCAGAAACCGCTGAAGCGGGCGCTACTCAAATTGAGGTGCTCGATGCCGGCGACTGGGAAGTCGGCGACCAAATCGTTCTGGCTTCGACGGACTTCAATCCGCGGCAGGCCGAGACGCGTTACATCACCGCGATCCGCGGCGACAGAATCACGCTGGACGAGCCGCTCGAGTACATGCATTTCGGAGAAATTACCTTCGACGTGGATCAGCGCGGCGAAGTCGGCTTGCTGACACGCAATATCAAGATCCAGGCTTCACCGGACGCCGCTGAGTCCTACCTCGGTGGGCATATCATGGCGATGCCGGGCAGCCAAATGTATGTCGAAGGCGTCGAGCTCC
>JAFGNC010000071.1 GCA_016927175.1 Gammaproteobacteria bacterium
ATTCGCATGCAGCACCGGCGCCTGGCGTACGGCATAGACGCCGACGCGCGGCAGCGGATGCCCGTCGATGGCGATGCAGTCGCCGGCGCCGAAGATCAGCTCGTCGCCGACGCAGCGCAGGCGCGCGTCGACGAGCAGCGCGCCGTGTCGGTCCGCGGCGAGTCCGCTTGCGGCGATCAGCGGCGGCGGCTCGAGCCCCGTCGCGTTGACGAGCGCGTCGAACTCGAGCGCTGCGCCGTCGGCCAACAGCGCTTCGCGGCGCTCGATCCGCTCGACCTCGCGGCCGCAGAGAATGGCGATGCCGCGGCGGCGCAGCAGGCGCTCGACCTCTCGCGCGGCGCCGGCCGGCAGCTGCTCCAGCAGCCTCGAGCCGGCCGTCACGATCGTTACGGCTATGCGACGACCGTGCCGGCGGGCGAGCGCGTCGACGTTGGCCGCTATCTCGCAGCCGGTGGCGCCGCCGCCGGCCACGACGACGCGCAGCGTGCCGCCGGGCGCCGCTCCCGACGGCGCCGCAAGCCTTGCGCTCAGGAATCGGCGAAGCTCCCACAGCATCCGCACGGGCTTGACCGGGAAGACTGCGGGATGATCGGCGCTGCCCGGCAGCGGCGCTACCGTGCTGCCGACGTTCAGGGACAGAAGGTCGTAGTCGAGCACCGTGCCGCCGAGCAGCGTGACGCAGCGCCGCTCGACGTCGATGTGCTGCGCTTCGCCGCGAATGACGCGGATGCCGCGCGCGGCACCGAGCGCACCAGCGTCCACCCGGTCGGCATCGGGCTCGTACTGGCCGCCGAGCATGCCGGTCGCGAGCCCCGAGTACCAGAACTCCTCCGGCGATACGGCCGTCGCGGCAGCGCCGTGCCGGTCGTAGTCGCCGCCATGCTTCAGCGCGTAAAGGTGCGCATGGCCGGCTCCGAGCAGCAGAATTCTTGGAGACGGAGAGCTGTTGCGCGGTGCCGCGCGCGGCGACCGCGGTGCGTCGTTCGATTGCACTTCGTGGTACAGAGTAGCAGCATCATCCCCCTTGCGCGCCGCGGCCATCGTTGGCGTAATGCACTCTCCAGCGGCGGCTGGCCGCCGGCCCTGACGGGCGCGCGATGCCCGGCAACTCGACCAAGCACGGGGCGCGGTTTTATCGGCAAATTCATCGGCAAATTTGTCGGGGCAAATCCCGTAACGCAAGCCAAGGACTCGCCAACTGCTCTCGAGACCACAGTGACGTGGACGATTCTGAAAGCCTGACCAATTCCCGGCAGCCCCCGGCGGCGAAGGCTGCCGATCCGGACATCGACGTGACGATCGATGCGCCGTCGCGCGAGCACGAGGAGCGCGTGCTGCTGATGCTGCGCGGCGACGACGTCCGATCGGCGAGCGACGACATCCGCGGCGCCGGCTTCACGACGCACGTTTGCGCAAGCGTCGAAGCGCTGGTCGCCGCGATGGTCGACGGCGCCGGCGTTGCCGTCATCGCGGACGAGATCGTGGCCGGGGCGATGGCGGAGCTGTTTCGCGTGCTCGACGGTCAGAGCACGTGGTCGGACCTGCCGGTCGTCGTGCTCGTCAGGCCCAACGCGCCGCCGAGCGCGCTCGCGTCGATGCAGGCGTTCGAAAGACACCCCAAGATCAAGACGACGTTTCTGCAGCGTCCCGTGCCGACGCTGTCTCTGATCAGCGCCGTTCGCTCGGGGCTTCAGTCCCGCCTCAGACAATATCAGGTGCGCGATCTGCTGCAGACGCTCGAGGATGAAGTCAAGTCCCGCGACGCGTTTCTCGCGATGCTGGGTCACGAGCTGCGCAACCCGGTGACGTCGATCGGCTACGTCGCCGAGATTTTCGACATGAGTGCCGAGGAGCTCGGTCCCGAAAGGCTCAAGTGGGGAGCGGGCGTCATCAACCGGCAGGTTCGTCATCTGTCGCGGCTTCTCGATCAGCTGCTCGACGTCGCGCGGGTTCAAAGCGGGAAGATCGAGCTCGAGATGGGGAGCGTCGAGCTGAATGCGCTCGTTCGGCAGGTCGTCGAGTCGTTCGAGCCGGGTGCGAGGCAGCGGCATCTGACGCTGAACCTTCAGGAGCGTCCGGTCGTCGTGCGCGGCGACAAGGTGCGCCTGTCGCAGGTCGTGCAGAACCTGCTCGACAACGCGTTCAAGTACACCGACGATCAGGGGGCGATCGAGCTGCGCGTGGAGGCCGACGCCGATGCGGCGCTGACGGTCACGGACAACGGGCGCGGCATCAAGAAGGACGCGTTGCCGCACGTCTTCAAGCCGTTTTACCAGGATGCCGTCGGTGAACGCGCGGGCGCCGCCGGCCTCGGCCTCGGGCTCGCGATGGTCGACAACATCGTGCGCCTGCACGGCGGCACGGCCGAGGCGTGCAGCGAGGGTGCCGGCCGCGGTACGACGCTGACGATCCGTCTGCCGACGGCGGAGGGCACAGCGGCGGTCGAGACGGAGAAAAGCGATGCGCCGGTTCCGGCGCTGCGCCTGCTCGTCATCGAGGATGACCGAGAGCTCGCCAACGTATTTGCTGCGTTACTCAGCTCCTTAGGGCATGAACCTCATGTTGTTTATGATGGTGCGGGTGGCGCCGAAAGGGTGGGGAAACTGCACCCCGACATGGCGTTCGTCGACCTGGGATTGCCCGACATCGACGGCCGCGACGTCGCACGCCGCGTGCGTGCCGAGCTCGGCGAGGAAACGCCGCCGCTGGTTGCGCTGACGGCTTATCCGCAGCAGGACGATGGCGACAGTCCTTTCGACGACTATCTGTTGAAGCCGGTCGGCCGCGAGCGAGTGGAGCAGGTTCTGAAGAAGCTCGCGCCGCGGCGGCGCCAGGCGGGCTGACGGGGCAGCTCGCGCGGCCGCTCCGCTGCCGCGGCGGGCGGCGAGGGGCAGGCGGGCGCGGGACAGCTTCGGATGCGGCCCCGGCCGAGGGCGGCCCCGGCCGAGGGCGGCTCCGGATCGGCGGATCAGCTCTGGACCAGCTCTGGATCAGCTCCGGATCAACTCTGGGGCTCGCGCCTGACGAGCGCGACGGTCGGCGCGGGTTCCGACGGCATCGGGCGCCTCGGCTTCGGGATGGCCGCGGCGCGGCTGCACCAGCGAGCGCGGGCGATCACGTGGTCGGAGAGCCGCTCGGCCAGCGCCGCGATCGTCAGCGCGGGCGGCAGCGCCCCGCCGAGCGGAAAAGCTTCCGCGCCGCAAAGGTAGAGATTCGGGCTCGCATGCACGCGCAGCGTCGGATCGCAGACGCTCGACAGCGGGTCCGTTCCCATCGCGCACGTCCCCGCAGCCGCCCCCGCCCACTGAAGCCCCGCCTCCACACGCCTCGAGCCGCCGCAGCGATCGACCCAGCGGTTGAGCAGCGCGCGCGTCTTCGCGAGCAGCGCCACGTCCTCCGCCGAGAAGTCGAACCTGAGGTGCGCCAACGGATCCCCGAACGGATCGGTCAGCGTGCGCGACAGAGTCACGCGGTTCCGCTCGACGGGTTTCGTCTCGACGCGGCACCTGATCGTCAGGGTCGGCTCGAGCGGCGCGCGCAGCACGTCGAGCCATTGCCCGAGCCCGCCGCCGCCGAGCATCCGCGCGACGCGGAGCGAGTGGCTGAAGACGGGATGGACGGCACCGAGCCCGTGGCGTCGGAACGCGCGATGACAGCGTTCGGCGTATGCGTCGTGCGGCCGGCCCAGCGGGCCCGGCGGCGCGCCGCGCGGCACCTCGGCGTGCAGGGTCAGGATGGCCTGGTCGGTGAAACGCCTGCCGACCCGATCGTGGTCGTTGCCGATCCCGCCAGGAAAGCGCGGCGAGCGCGACAGCAGCAGCAATCGCGGCGTCTGCACGGCACCGCAACACAGGATGAAGGTGTCGGCCCGGGCGAACTTCTTGGCGCCGTCCAGTGTCCGGCAGTTCACGCCGATGATCCGGCCGTTGCGGTCCGCGCGCAGCCGTGTCGCCGTGACGCCGGATACGAGGGTCGCCGTCCGCGATGCGACGAACTCCGGCAGAACCTCGCGCCGAAGGTCGAATGCGCCGGTGCCGCCCGACGCCGTGGCCGTCGCGGCAGGGCGGACAGTCACGCCGGTTTTCTCTACCAGATTCTGAAAGGCGGTATCGGCTCGGCGGCCGCGCAGCCGGGGCAGCGGCCGCTCCCGTGACGTCCGCCGCGATCCGCCGCGGACCCGGAACAGCTTCTCGGCACGGGAGTAGTGGGGGGCGAGATCGCCGTAGGACAGCGGCCACGCGTTGCCTGCCGGAAGGTATGGGCGCGGCCGGAAGTCCTCCGGCTCGAACCGCTCGCAGACACCGCTCCAGACCCGCGAGCCGCCGCCGAGCATGCGCGGTGACAGCGGTTCGCCGGGGTAGGCCGTGTCGCCGCCGACATCGACAGCGCCGAGCTGCCGGAGCCGCGGGTCGAGGAGCCAGTGACGCGGCCCGCCGCCGGACTCGAGCAGCAGGACCCGCAGCCCCGCCTGCGCGAAGCGCAGGCCGAGGATGCTGCCAGCGAGTCCTGCGCCGACCACGCAAACGTCGTAAGGCTCGGTCGCATCGAGCGCTTCGAGGTTGTCGACCAGCCTGCCCATCGCAATCACGCAATCGCAGCGATGACGACGACCACCGTCCATAGCGCGGCGCCGAGACCGGCTCCGGCCAGTATTCCCTGAATGGGCCTCGCGTCCTCTTCGGCCATGTCCGTCGAATTCCTTTCCTGCGGCCGTTTTTCCTGCGGCCGTCTTTCCTGCGGCCGATAATGCAAGCCGCGTGCCACGGAATTCGGCCGTCACCGAGGGATCCAACAGGCCGCGGAGACGGGCCGCGCGGCCCGGAACGCTGCCCGGGACGGCGCGGACCGGCCGTGCGTGTCATCATTGAGAAAGTATCCATATCAATTTCGCGCAGCTGCGACGGCGGCTGCGCGCGGTACCGTCCGGCATACCGGCCGTGCCCGCTCTCGTTTGGAGTGCTGCGTCGTTTTCAACAGCAATCGCAATTCGCGTGCCGCGCCCGCGGCGCCCGTGGGCCTGTGGGTCCTGCCGGCGCTCGCGGCGCTGTGCCTCGATGCCGCGGCCATCGAGGTCGAGATATCGGGTCTCGCGCCGGAGCTCGAGGAGAACGTGCGGGACTACCTTTCGATCGCGGAGCTGAACGACGAGGAAGCGGCCGCGGACGAGGCGGCACGCGAGGGAGACGAAGCGGAGAACGACGTGCCCGAAAGCCGCGTTCGCCGCCTGCACGCGGCGGCGAGCGACGAGATCGCCGTGGCGCTGCAGCCTTTCGGGTACTACGACCCCTCCGTCGAGTCGAGCCTGGAACGGTCGGACGATACGTGGGTCGCTCGATATCGCGTCAATCCGGGCCGGCGCACGTTCCTGACGGAGGTCGAGATCAGGGTCGTCGGCGAAGGCGCCGACAGCGAGCCGCTGCGAAGCGCGCTTGCCGCGATCCGGCTCCCCGAGGGCGTGGCGCTGCATCACCCGCAGTACCAGGCCGCGAAGGACATGCTGTTCGACGCCGCGTACGGCGCCGGATACATCGACGCGAGCTACCAGCGTGCGGAGCTGCGCGTGAACCGCAGCACGCGCGAAGCGAGCGCTCACCTCGTGCTCGACACCGGTCCCCGCTACTACTTCGGTGACGTCACGATAGAGCAGGACATCCTGAACGACAGCTTCATCCAGCGCTACGTCACGATCGAGCGCGGTGATCCGTTCGACACGGATCGCCTCGTGTCGCTGCAGATCACATTGAACGACAGCGGGTACTTCAACGACGTCGCGGTAGACGTCGAGCGCGAGGAGGCGATCGAGCGGCACATCCCCGTCGTCGTACATACGACACCGCGCCCGACGCAGGACTACACGCTCGGTCTCGGCTACGGCACCGACACCGGGCCGCGTCTCAGCATCGGTGCCGAGCTGAGGCGCCTGAACCGCCGCGGGCACCGCTTCAACGCCGACATGCGATTGTCGAATATCGAGCAGGCGGTCGCGGCAGAGTACCGCATTCCCGCGCGTAACCCCGCGACGGATTTCCTCGCGCTTCGCGGGTCGCTCGGCAATCACGACATCGGCGACTGGGATACGCGGCAGCTGGCCGTCGGTGCGACATGGCACGACGCGTGGCGCCGTGTGCAGCGGCGAATCTACGTCTCGGCGGAGCGCGAAGAGTTCTCCACCGAGCTGACGGCGCCGATGACGGAGGATGCCGTGTACGGCGGCATTCAGATCACGCGGCAGGATGCCGACGATCCGCTCTACCCGCGCCGGGGCCACTCCTGGTCCGCTGATCTTCGCGCCGGCGCCGAAGCGCTTCTGTCGTCGACGTCGTTCGCGCGGCTGCACGTGACGGGGAACTTCGTGCGGTCGCTCGGCGCGCGGATCCGCTTCCTGCTCCGCGCGGAGTACGGTGCGATAAGGGCCGACGAATTCGGCCTGCTGCCGCCGTCGCAGCGCTTTTACGCCGGAGGCGATCGCAGCGTGCGCGGCTATGGCTATCAGGACCTCGGGCCGGTAGACGTGAACGGCCACAGCATCGGTGGCCGCTACATGCTGGTGGCGAGCGCCGAGATGGAGTTCATGATCGTCGGCGATTACGGCGCGGCGATCTTCGCCGACGTCGGCAACGCGGCCAACGATGCGTGGCCGGACTTGCAGCGCGGCGTCGGAGTCGGCCTGCGCTGGCGCTCCCCGATCGGCGTCGTCGGCGTGGACGTGGCGCATCCGCTCGACGATCCGGACACGGACTATCGGCTGCACCTCAGCGTCGGAGCGGACCTGTGACCGTCAGGCGCGCCGCGTTCCTCGCCGGGCTCATCGTGGCCGGCATCGTGCTGCTCGCCGCCGCGCTTGCAACGTGGCTCCTCGCGACGACCAGCGGCCTGCGCTTCGCGTGGAACCGCGCGGCCGTGCTGCTGCCGGACGTGGACGTCGAGGCCCTGGACGGGCGACTGATCGGTCCGTTGACGATCGAAGGGCTCGTGTTGACGACTTCGGGCATGCGCATCGGGCTCGAGCGTGCGGAGATCGAATGGCAGCCGCTCGCGCTGTTCGGCAGGAGCTTCAATGCCGACAGCATTGCGCTGCGCGGGCTCGACGTCGTCATGATCCCGGCGCAGCCGGGCGCGGCCGCCGCGAACGAAGAGCCGTTCCGGCTGCCGGACAGCATCGAGCTGCCGGTTTCGGTCAACGTCGAGTCGCTGACGCTCGACGGCGCCAGAATCTACGCGGAGCCGGGCGCCGAGCCGCTTACCGTGACCCGCGCGAGCCTCAGCGCGCATCTCGGCGCGAGCGAGTGGATCGTGCACGAGATCCTCGTGCGAGCGCCGTTGTTCGATGCCGACGGGCGAGCCGCGGTGTCGCCGCGCGCGGATTACCCGGCAGAGGCCGAGCTCGACTGGACGGTGCGTCCGCCCGAGCTGCCGGCCGCGAGCGGCACGACCCTCGTCACGGGCGATCTGTCGGCGTTGCGGGTCGAGCAGCGCGTCGCGCCGCCCTACACGCTCGACGCGACTGTGACCGTCGCGGATCCGCTGGGGCAGCTCACGCTCGACGGCCGTCTCGATCTTCGCGTCGAGCCGGCGGCGCTCGGCTACGAGTTGCCGATCACGTCCGTCGCCGCGTCGGTCGCGGTCGAAGGTCCGCTCGACGACCTCGGGCTGTCCGGGCGGGCGCAAGCACCGGCGCCGGAGCTCGCGGAGCTGCGGCTCGACTTCGATGGACGGTACACGGGGGACGCCGTCGAGTTCGACACGCTGCGCCTCGGCGACACGGGTTCGGCGGCCGAAGTCGTGCTGGCGGGGCGTGTCGCGCTGCTGCCGCAGATCGACGTCGATCTTCAGGGCGAATGGGCGTCGCTGCAGTGGCCGCTGCGGGGCGAGCCGGTCGCGTCGAGCCGTTCCGGAACGCTGCGGCTGACCGGCTCCCCCGGGGATCTGACGGCCGCGCTCGACGCGGCGCTCCTCGGCGGCGGTATCGAGGGCACGCTGCGCCGGGCCGGCGAAGAGATCGCGGCGGACCTCGAATGGCGCAACCTGTCCTGGCCGGAGGCCGAGCCGCAGCTCACGAGCGACAGCGGCAACCTCGTGCTCGAAGGCCGGCTCGACGATTACCGCCTGACGGTCGACGCGGCGCTCGCGCTCGCCGATGGAACGGGCGGCTTCGTGCGGCTCGACGGGGCAGGCGACCTCGAGCGGCTCGACCTCGAGCAAGTGGACGTCGCCGCGCTCGACGGCATGATGAGCGCGCAAGGCTACGTCGCGTGGGCGCCCGCGCTCGCGGCGGAGCTCGAGCTGACGGCCGACCAGATCGATCCGGGCGTCATCGCCGCCGGTTGGAGCGGCCGCGTCGGCGGCAGTCTTCGCGGCGCGGCATCTTTCGCCGACGGTGCGCTCGATGCCGAGCTCGAACGGCTGACGCTCGCGGGCGAGCTGCGCGACCGGCCGGTCGAGCTCGATGCGCGCGGCCGATTCGAGGCCGGGGACGCGCGGATCGAGGTCTTTGCGCTGCGCTCCGGGAACTCGAGCGTCGAAGCGCGCGGCACGATCGCCGAGCAGCTCGACTTCGAATGGCGGCTCGCGAGTCCGGATCTCGCCGATCTGTGGCCGGAGCTCGCAGGTAGCGTAGATGTGGCCGGCCGCGCTTCAGGGCCGCGCCTTCGTCCCACCGTCACGCTCGACGCGGACGGCGCCGACCTCGACGTGCTCGGTGTCGCCGTCGGTTCGTTCACGGCCGCGGCGAACGTCGATGCGGCCGGCGAGCAGGAATCCTCCGTCGACGTGGACGTCGAGTCGCTGCGTTACGGGGAGAACGTGCTCGAGCGTCTCGAGGTCACCGGCAGCGGCGATGCCGCGGCGCATACGCTGTCCCTCGAGGCCGCCGGGGAGGGCGCCGAGGCCGCCATGGCGCTTCGCGGCGCTTTCGAACGGCCCTGGGAGCCCGACTTCGAATGGGGCTTTACGCTCGAGCAGGCGTCGCTCCGTTACGCCGAGCTCGAGCCGTGGAGCCTCGCGGCGCCGGCATCCGGCCGTGTCACACGCGCCGGCACCGAGCTTGCAGAGACGTGCCTCACGAGCGGCTCGGCGTCGCTGTGCGTCGAGGCCGAGTCGGAGCAGGGCGCGACGAGCGCCCGGTTCGCGCTCGCCGAGCTGCCGTTTCAGTATTTCGCGTCGTTCTTCCCGGACGGGTCGCGCATGACCGGCACGCTCGCCGCCGACGGTGAGATCGCGCTTCCGCCCGGGGAGCCGCCGCGCGTCGACGTCGAGCTTGCGACGTCGAGGGGCCGCATCGGCTCGGACGTCGGCGGCGGCGTGGCCGGCTTCACCTTCGGCCGCGGCACGGGACGCTTCGCCTGGGACGGCGAGCGCATGGACGTCGGGCTCGACTGGCCGTTCGAGCGCGAGCAGGGGCGGCTCGAGCTCGACGCGGTGCTCGTGCAGGCGCCGGGCAGGCCGTTCGCGGCCAGCTCCGTCGAGGGCGACCTGATCATCGAGCTTCAGGACCTGACGTTCGTGCCTGATCTCGTCGCCGGCGTCGCCGACACGGGCGGCACGATGGCCGGCGATATCCGCGTGACCGGCACGGTCGCGGAGCCGCGCATCGCCGGGCGCCTCGAGCTGATCGACGGCACCGCTCGGCTGCGCGAGCCGGGGATCACGCTCGAGGGCGTGCGTCTCGCCCTGCTCGGCGACGGGCTCGGCGGCATCGCGGTCGAAGCGGAAGGGCGCTCCGGAGGCGGCGTTTTCGAGGCCGACGGACGGCTCGACCTCGACGGGTCGATCCCCGTCGGCTATGTCGCGGTCAGCGGCGAGGACTTCCAGCTGATCGACACGCCGGACGCGACGGTTTACGTCACGCCGGATCTGCGCCTCGAGCTCGAGCCGCAGCGGCTCGAGCTGACCGGCGACGTCGTGGTGCCGCGCGCCGAGATCACGCCGCGCGGGACCACGAGCGGCGCGATCCAGCCGTCGGCGGATCAGGTGTTCGTCGATGCGGAGGAGCAGCAGGCCGCGGCCACCGACCGGCCGCTGTATGCGCAGGTCGAGATCCAGCTCGGCGAGCACGTCGAGTTCGAGGGCTTCGGCCTGACCGGCCGGCTGGCCGGCGCGCTCGAGGTCGTCGAGGTGCCTCGCGAGCCGACGACCGGCAGCGGTGAGCTGCGGGTCGTGGACGGCACGTACGTCGCCTACGGCCAGGAGCTCGAGATCCGTACCGGCAGGCTGATCTTCGCGGGCGGCGCGCTGACGCGGCCGGGGCTCGACATCGAGGCGGTCAGGCGGCCGGCAGAGGACGTTCTGGTCGGCGCGCGCGTGCAGGGGACGCTGCGTCAGCCGGAGCTGTCGGTGTTCTCCGAGCCCGCGATGGCACGGCAGGAGCAGCTGTCGTATCTGGTGCTCGGGCGTCCGCTCGAGAACGCGTCGGCGTCGGAGAATTCCGCGCTGTCGCAGGCGGCGATGGCGCTCGGGCTTCGCGGCGGAAATTTCGTATCGGAGCGCGTGAACGAGTCGCTCGGATTCGACGAGTTCGGTATACAGACGCAGCCGGGAGAGGACGCGAACTCGGCATCGTTCGTGATCGGCAAGTATCTGTCACCGAGTCTCTACGTCAGTTACGGCGTCGGGCTGTTCCAGCCGGTCAATACGCTGCGGCTGCGATACACGATCTCGAGCAAATGGCGCCTCGTGACGGAGTCCTCGAGCGAGGGCAGCGGCGGCGACCTGATCTACCACATCGAGCGCGACTGAGCCCGCCCATTCGGCGTAGCTGTCGAAGCTGTCGAAGCTGTCGTAGCGGCCGCGGACGAGCCGCAGGGGATGCGATTTCCGGCGCGTCCCGGAACGGACGGCAGTCGAGCCGAGCCCGTTGCCGCCGCCCGAGGTGAAGCGCTCTTCGCCTTGCGCCCGAAGACGGCGCTTCGATATCGTGGCATAGAACTTGCTCAGTGCTGCAATGCTTGACGCGGAATCGCGAGCAGCGCCTTGCGGCGGCCGCGTGTACTCGTTTCGTTCGCTCGCGGCACGGTTCCGCGCGCGTCGCGGCGGCCTATGCCGCCCGAGGAGGTTGCATTGGCGATAGAAGTCTCGGGTCCCGCGGGCCACGTCTCCCACGGCGGCAGCCTGCTGAATGACGACGACATCTACTACTTCAGGGAGGGCAGCCACGCGCGCCTGTACCGCGTCCTCGGTGCGCACGTCACGACGCTGAACGGGCAGCGCGGCGTGCACTTCGCCGTATGGGCGCCGAATGCCGAGAAAGTGACCGTTTTCGGCGACTTCAACGGCTGGAACAAGGAGTCGCACGTTCTCGGGCCGCGTTACGACAGCTCGGGCATCTGGGAAGGATTCGTCGCCGGGATCGAGCCGGGCGCAGTCTACAAGTACCACATCCGCTCCCGACATCGCCATTACGAGGTGGACAAGGCCGACCCGTTCGGCTTCTACGCCGAGGCGCCGCCGCGGACGGCGTCGCGCGTGTGGGCGCTCGACTACGAGTGGGGCGACGGCGACTGGATGCAGCGCCGCGGCCGCAACAACGCGCTCGACGCGCCGTGGTCGATTTACGAGCTGCACTTCGGCTCATGGAGCCGCCGCGACGGCCAGCCGCTCGGCTATCGCGACATCGCCGAGCCGCTCGCCGACTACCTCGCGGACATGGGCTTCACTCACGTCGAGTTCCTGCCGCTGATGGAGCACCCGTTCTACGGCTCGTGGGGCTATCAGACCGTCGGCTATTTCGCGGCCACCGCGCGTTACGGCACACCGCAGGACCTGATGTACCTGATCGATCACCTGCATCAGCGCGGCATCGGAGTGATCCTCGACTGGGTGCCGTCGCATTTCCCGAGCGACGAGCACGGACTCGCCTATTTCGACGGTACCCACGTCTTCGAGCACGAGGATCGGCGCAAAGGTTACCACCCCGAGTGGCACAGCTATCTGTTCAACTACGGCCGCAGCGAGGTGCGGGCCTTTCTGCTGTCGAGCGCCCTGTTCTGGCTGGACCACTACCACGCCGACGGAATCCGCGTCGACGCCGTCGCGTCGATGCTGTACCTCGACTACGCGCGCAAGGACGGCGAGTGGATCCCGAACGAGTACGGCGGCCGGGAGAACCTCGAGGCGATCGGCTTCCTGCGCAAGCTGAACGAGACGGCTTACGGTCACTATCCCGACACCCAGATCATCGCCGAGGAGTCGACGGCGTGGCCGATGGTGTCGCGCCCGACGCAGGTTGGGGGGCTCGGTTTCGGCATGAAGTGGAACATGGGCTGGATGCACGACACGCTGTCGTACATGTCCACGGACCCGCTGTACCGCAAGTACCATCACCACAAGCTGACGTTCAGCATTCTGTACGCGTTCACGGAGAACTTCGTGCTGCCGCTGTCGCACGACGAGGTCGTGCACGGCAAG
>JAFGNC010000473.1 GCA_016927175.1 Gammaproteobacteria bacterium
CAGCAGCAGCTCCTCGCGAACGCCGGTGGCGGAAGCCGCGGGCTCGAAAACACAGCTCACGGGCGTCGTCGGCGCGTTCGCGATCGGCGCGATCGCCGTGCTCGCGGCGGCGACGCGCTGCCTGGGCAGCGCGGAATTCGGGGCGGCGAACCGGGTGACGCTGCTGCGCGGGGCGATGGTCGCGCTGGTCTTCGGGCTCGTTGCGGCGGAGCCGGCACCGGAGCGCCCCCGGCTGGCGGTCGTCGTGGCGACCGTGGCGCTGATCCTCGACGGCGTCGACGGCTCGCTGGCCAGACGAGTCGGCGCCGAAAGCGCTTTCGGCGCGCGCTTCGACATGGAGACCGACGCCATCGCCGTGCTCGTGCTCGCGCTGCTGGTCTGGCACTTCGACAAAGCCGGCGCCTGGATCGTGCTGAGCGGGCTGATGCGCTACGGGTTCGCGGCGGCCGCGTGGGTCGCGCCGTGGATGGCCCGGCCGCTGCCGCCGAGCCGCCGCCGCAAAGCGGTCTGCGTCGCGCAGCTCGCGGCGCTGCTGCTCTGCCTCGCGCCGATCGTGCCGGCCGGCGTCAGCGTCTGGGTCGCAGCCGCGTCGCTCGTCGCGCTCGTCGGATCGTTCGCCGCCGATGTGGCATGGCTCGCGCGATGGCGCGGCGATCGCAAGCTCGCATCCCCGGGGTGAGTCTCGCGTCACCGGCGGCCGCGCCGCGGCGGCACGAAGGCCCGCCTGCCGCCGCGGGCCCGGGCGGGGACTCAGCCCCGCCTGCCGCCGCGGGCCGCACGGGACTCAGGCCAGCCTGACGTCGCCGAGCAGCGCGACGGCGGACAACGCCAGAATCACGATCAACGCCCAGCGCACGAACGGCGCGCCCCTCTCGACGGCCAGGTGCGCCGCGAGCCAGGCGCCGGCGGCGCTGCCGACGGCGAGCAGCGCCCCGAGCCCCCAGCGCACCTGGTCGTTGACGACGAAGACCGCCAGCGCGGCCACGGTGAAGATCAGCACGATCAGATTCTTGACGGCATTCGCGCCGACCAGGTTGTAGCCCGCGCCGAGCACGAGGCCGGCCAGCAGGAAAATGCCGACACCGGCCTGGATGAAGCCGCCGTACACGCCGATCGCGAGAAAGACGGGCCAGCGGATCCACCAGCTCGAGCGCGCGCCGGTCGCGTGGCCCGCAAGCCAGCGGCCGGGCCTCAGCAGCACGACCCCGAGCATCACGATCATCAGCACGCCGATCGTGCGCCGCAGCAGCGCCTCGTCGAGGTCGACGGCGAGTGCCGCCCCGGCGGCGGCGCCGATCGTCGTCAGCGCCACGCTCTCGAGGCTGCCGCCGACGTCGAGCGCACCGCGGCGGCGGAACGTCGCGACCGACACGAGCGACTGCACCAGGATGCCGACCCGGTTCGTGCCGTTCGCGACGTTGGCCGGGAGCCCGAGCACGATCAGCATGGGCAGCGTGATCAGCGAGCCGCTGCCCGCGAGCGTGTTGATGAAACCCGACGCGAAGCCGACGACCGGGACCGCGATCAGGAGCAGCAGATTGGTATCCATCGGGCCTCGCCGGCGTTGCGTCTTCGTTCTGGTTCGTGGGCGCAGCCGGGGGCGGCGCGGCGCGGCTGCGCCGCCAGGCGGCAAGGACGGGATTCTGCCCGAAAAAAAGGCCTCGGAGCCGCTTCCTGCAGCTCGAGGCCCGACCGTCACCGACCGGCTTCAGGGGGTCATAGTGGGATGACTAAATCAGCCGGTGGCCGGATTCGCCCCATACGGTGCGCTGACGGCATCGGGGCCCGGCCCCGGGCGCTCCAGCGATTCGACGGCCGCGCGCAAGGCGTCGATGCGCCGAGGAAAACGGCCGTCTGCGGGAATGCAATGATCGGCGTTCAGGCCCGCCAGCACCTTCTGCACCTCTTCGCGCACGCCGGAGCAGTAGACGCGCCTGCCTGCGTGGCGGGCGTCGCACGCGATCGTCTCGACGGCGCGCGCCGCGGAGACGTCCATGAACGGCACGCGCCCGAAGTCGAGAACGAGCGCCTCGGTGCCGCGTTTCAGCGTGCGCTCGCGCACGTGATGGCCGAGATCCGCTGCCGCGCCGAAGCTGAGCGGGCCGCCGAAGTCGAAGACCGATACGCGGCCCTTCGCCTTCGCGAGCAGCGCTTCCTCCTCGTCCGAGTCGAGCGACGCCGGCAGTTCCGTGATGGCCCTGATCTGCGCCTGGGCGACCTGGCGGACATACGCGATCGACGCCAGCACGACTCCCGCGACCACCGCCGTGATCAGGTCGACGAACACCGTGAGGCCGAGGACCAGCGCCATCAGGATCAGGTCCCAGCGCGGGCCGCGGTGAGCGTTCTTCAGGTAGCTCCAGTCGATGATGTCCCAGCCGACCTTGACCAGAATGCCGGCGAGGGCGGCATGCGGAATCCGAGACGCGAGCGGCGCGAGGCCGAGCACGATCGCGAGCAGCAGCAGCGCGTGCAGCATGCCCGAGATCGGCGTCTTGCCGCCGGTGCGGATGTTGACCAGGGTGCGCATCGTCGCGCCGGCGCCGGCGATGCCGCCGAACAGCCCCGCGGCCGTGTTGCCGATTCCCTGCCCGATCAGCTCGCGGTTCGAGTCGTGCCGCGTGCGCGTCACGTTGTCCGCGACCAGCGACGTCAGCAGCGAGTCGATCGCGCCGAGCGCGGCCAGGATCAGCGCCGCCTCGACGATCAGGAACAGCGACGCCCGGTCGAACTGCGGCATGTGGAACGTCGGGAGCCCGGACGGAATGGCACCGAGCACGGGCGCGCTCGACAGCACGAGCCCCATCAGCGTGCCCGCGATCAGGCCGGCCAGCGGGCCGGGCAGGTACTTGCCGAATTCCCTCGGCCACCAGAACACGATGCCGAGCGTGACGGCGCCTATCGCGACCGCGGAGAAATTGATGTCGGACAGCGCGTGCGGCACGTAGATCAGCGCCGACACCGTGTCGCCGGGAGGCTCGCCGCCGACGAGCCTCCCGACCTGAAGGATGATGATGATCGCGCCGATTCCGCTCATGAAGCCGGACACGACCGGGTACGGCACGAGCCGGATGTAATGCCCGAAGCCGAGCACGCCGAACAGGATCTGGAAAAGGCCGGCCAGCACGATGGCCGTGAAGATCAGCTCGGGCCGGCCGGGCAGGGTTGCGACGAGCCCGGCCAGCACGACGACCATGGGACCGGTGGGGCCGGAGATCTGCGGCCTGGTGCCGCCGAAGAGGGCCGCGAAGAAGCCGACGAAGATGGCGCCGTAGAGCCCTGCGATGGCGCCCATGCCCGAGGCGACGCCGAGCGCCAGCGCGAGCGGCAGCGCGACGACGCCGGCGGTGATGCCGCCGTAGACGTCGCCGCGCAGATTGCTCGTGTCGAGCTTCATACGTCGGCGCCGTGAGCCGCGCCTTCCGGCTTCAGCATCGCTGCATACCGTTCGGCCATCGGCACGAAAGCGTTCCGCTCTTCCGCGTAGGCATAGACGTCGCCGCTTTCGATCTCGTACATCCAGCCGTGCAGCTGCAACTGTCCCGCGGCGAGCCGCGACGCGACGACCGGGTGCGTGCGCAGATGCTGAAGCTGCACCAGAACGTTCTGCTCCGTCACGGCGCGCAGCTGCTCGGGGCCGATGCTGCCGTGCGCATGCCTGACCACCTCGACGGCGGCGAGCGACAGCTCCAGCCATTTGCGCACGTGCGGCAGATCCTCGAGCGCGCCGGGATCGAGCGCGCCGGTCATCGCGCCGCAGTGCGTATGGCCGCAGATCACGATGTGACCGACGTTCAGCACGGCCACGGCGTATTCGATCGACGCGGTGACGCCGCCCACCATGCCGCCGTGCGGCGGCACGATGTTGCCGGCGTTGCGGACGATGAACAGATCGCCGGGGCGGGTTTGTGTGACGAGATTCGGGTCGATGCGCGAGTCGGCGCAGGTGATGAACAGCACTTCGGGGCTCTGCCCGTTCGCAAGCTCCGCGAAAAGCTTGCGATGCCTGGGGAAGACCTTGTTCCTGAAGCTGACGAATCCGGTAACGATGTGTTCCATCGAGTCATGCCTCCTTTCGGCCTCTCCCGAAGCGCAAGCGCTTCGCGATCGACGCGGGTTGGACACTATATGAGCCTGGCCGGTGATAATCCTAGACAAAAAATAAAGAATTCACGATCATCATTATCTATCACATCCCGCAAGCGGTGACGTGGAAAAGTACCCGAAAATCTCTCTGCGCCAGCTGGAATATTTCATCGCGGTGGCGGAGAACGGCAGCTTTCGCCGCGCGGCCGAGAAGCTTTCGATCAGTCAGCCGACGCTGACCGCACAGATCGCGCATCTGGAACAGTCTCTCGGCGGGCAGCTGTTCGAGCGCAACCGGACCGGCACGACACAGAGCCCGCTCGGCCGCGAGCTGCTGCTGCATGCCCGTCGGGTCATCGAGGAGTTCCACGGGCTCGTCGACCGGGCGACGTCGCTGCTCCAGGGCCCCGCCGGCACCTATCGCTTCGGCGTGACTCCGACGATGGGACCCTACCTGCTGCCCCAGGTTCTGCCGGATCTGCACCGCGAGTATGCGGCGCTGAAGTTCTACGTGCGCGAGGGGCTGCCGCGCGCCCTCAGGGAAGGGCTCGTGTCGGGCCAGCACGATCTGATCATGACCCCGCTGCCGGCCGGCCTCGAGAACGTCATCGTCGAGCCGCTGTTCAGGGAGCCGCTGAAGCTCGTGGTGCCGGTCGAGCACCGGCTCGCCCGGCGCGCGCGAGTCAGCCGCACGGACCTGGTCGGCGAGGAAGTGCTGACGCTCGAGGATCACGATCAGCTGCACATGCAGATTCAGCAGCTCTGCGATCACCTCGGCGCCGTCGTGAACCGCGACTACGAAGGCACGAGCCTCGACACGCTGCGCCAGATGGTCGTGATGGGCATGGGCATCGCCTTCCTGCCGGGGCTCTATATCCGCTCCGAGATCCGTCCCGGAGACGGCCTGAAAGTCGTGATGCTGAGCGACGAGGCCGTGATGCGCGAGCACGCCCTGATCTGGCGCAACACGTCGCCGGCCCGGCAGCTCTTCCGTGACCTCGCGCAGAAGATGCGTTCCGTGATCAGGGCCAAATTCCGCAAGGACGTGACGCCGATCGGCTGAGCCCGCCGCCGGGCTCGGCGGCGGGCGGCCGCCGCGCCTCGGACGCTCGTGTTCACGCCGATAGCCAGCGCGGCGCCGCGTGCTACCATCGATCGAGCAGGGTGCCCTGAACGAATACGCGCGATGAGGAGACTTCCCATGAACATGAAATCTCTCGCAGCCGCAATGACCGCCGCTGCGCTGGCCGCAGCGTGCACCGAGGAGCCGCCGCCGAGCCCCGCGGTCGAATCCGAGCCCGCTGCCGAAGCGCCGGAGCCCGCGGCACCCGCCGAACCCGCCGGGCAGCCGGCAGACTCTGCGGCGGGCGGCGGCGACATGCCGGACGAGATCGTCGCGGAACGCGGCGGATTCATTCCGGAAGGCATCGAGTACGACACGTCGAACCAGCGCTTTCTGGTCGGCTCTCTCGCCGAAGGCACGATCTTCGAGGTCGCGAACGACGGCACGCTGACGCCGGTCGTGGAGGATCCGGAGCTCGTATCGTCGGTCGGCATCGAGGTCGACGAGGAGCGCGACCGGCTGCTCGTCGCGAACTCCGATTCCTCCGTGTTTCAGGGCGGAGGTCCGGGACAGGCGAAGCTCGGCATCTACGATCTGATGTCGGGCGAGCAGATTGCGATGGCCGATCTCGCGGCGGCGCTGCAGGACGCGCCGGAGGACGCGTCGTACTTCGCCAATGACGTCGCCGTCGGCGACGACGGCACGGCGTACGTGACGGACACGATGATGAACGTCATCTACGAGGTCGGCGAGGATCAGCAGGCGTCGGTGCTGTATCGCTTCGAGGACGGTCCCGGCCTGAACGGAATCGTGTTCCATCCGGACGGCTATCTGCTCGTCGTCGGCGGCGCCGCTTTGTACAAGGTTCCGGTCGACGACCCCGAGTCGATGAGCGAGGTCATGCTCGAGCAGCCGATCGAAGGCGCGGACGGAATGGTGCTGACGGAAGACGGCCGGCTCGTCGTGGTCAGCAACAGCACGAGCAGCGTCGGAGCGCTGACCAGCGACGACGACTGGGCGTCCGCGCAGGCCGCAGGCACGGCGATGTTCGAAGGGCAGGCGACGACTGCCGCGATCGTCGGCGACGACATTTACGTCGTGAAGCCTCACTTCAACGATCAGGAGCCGCCGTCGATCGAGCGCGTGACGATCCAGTGACGATCGGGTCGTCGATCGCGAAGGGTCGACGTGACGATCGGCCGTGATGCGATCGGCGGTGATGCGATTGGCGCCATGACATTAGCGCCATGACATTAGCGCCATGACACTAGCGCCATGACATTGG
>JAFGNC010000474.1 GCA_016927175.1 Gammaproteobacteria bacterium
CGGGAGCAAGCATCGTGCCAGGACGGAATTTCGAGGCGCCGGGCCGTCTGCACGGCGATCCTGCGCAAGCGGAAGGGCAAGAAGTTGCCGCCGGGCGGCAGCAGCTTGCCGCCCGTCACGGTAGGGTGCGCGCGGCTCGGCGGAACGAACCGCGTCGTCAGTCACCGACCACCGCGGAGGGGGCGCCGGCGCGGCGCTCGACTCAGTCGGGCATCGGCCTCGACCTGTCGCCGCCGAGGTACGCCGTCACGGCCCGCGCGAACTCGTCCGGCGCGAATTTCGCGAGCAGCCGGTCCGCGCCGGCGGCCTTGCACGCCTGGCTGTTGAACTGCCCGCTCAGCGAGGAGTGCATCATCACGTGCAGGTGAGCGAGGCGGCGGTTCTTGCGGATCTCGCGCACCAGGGTATAGCCGTCCATCTGCGGCATCTCGATGTCGGAGATCACCATCGAGATGTGCTCGTCGACGTCGCCCTCGTCGGCCCAGCGCGTCAGGCGCTCGAGCGCCTGACTGCCGTCGTTGCACAGAATCGCCTCGACGCCGATGTCCTCGAGCGCTCGCCGGATCTGGTTGCGCGCGACGGCCGAGTCGTCCGCGACCAGGGCGCGCCGCGGCTTGCCGTCGAGCGCGAGCCGCGCCTCGTGCGCCACGTCGGCGGATACGCCCGGAGCGGGACCGATCACCAGGTCCAGCAAGCGCTCCACGTCGAGGATCTGCACGAGCGCGTCGTTGTAATACGTGATCGCCGTCACGTGGCTGCGCTCCGGATCGTCCGTCGGCGGCGGCCGCACGCTGTCCCAGCCCGCGTTGACGATGCGCTCGATGTCGCTGACCGCGAGCCCCTGCAGCGAGCGGCTGAACTCGGTCAGCACGATGTAGCGGGATTGCGCCTGCGTCAGCGGCGGGAGGCCGATCGCTGTCGCAACATCCAGCACGGGCACCGTGACGCCGCGCACGCGCGCGAGACCTGCGACGAGCGGGTGCGCGAGCGGGAAGCGCCGCAGCGGCGGGCTGTGCACGACCTCGCGCACCTTGAAGACGTTGATGCCGTACAGCTGGTTCGTCGCCAGCCGGAACAGCAGCAGCTCCAGCCGGTTCTGCCCGACCAGACGCGTCAATCTGTCGACACTTTCGAGCACGCTCGCCATGAGCGCCGCTATCGGCTGCGGGATCGGAAACTGTAGGCGCGAGCTGTTTCCGCGCCTGCAAAAGCTTCGGGCGCGGCAGTATGCGCTGCAGTGGCACGATAGTTGCTGCACCGCTTTGCAGCCGCTGCGGCGGCGTCCGATTTTTGACGGTCACCCGTCCGACACTGCCGATGAGGATCGCGATGCGCAGACGCTCGACAACGTTCCCGGCCGCAGCGGCGTTCGCCGCGGCCTGTCTCGCAGCGGGGAACGCCGCCGCGGATCCCGTGCACGAGCGGATTCGCTCCCTCGCGGAAGCCCGCGCGCTCGACACGGCCCGCGCGTTCGCCCCGGACGGCGCCCGCGTCGAGGTCGCCGCCGCACGGCTCGACCCGCGGCTGCGGCTGGCCGAGTGCGCGGTCGAGCCCGAGACCTTCGACGCGCCGGGCCAGCGCCCGGGCGCGCACCTCAGCATCGGCGTCCGGTGCCCGGCGGCGCCGGCCTGGTCGCTTTACGTGCCGGTCACTGTCGACGTCACGGTCGACGTCGTCGTGCTCGGTTCCGCGGTCGGCCGCGGAGAGACGCTGCGCGCGGCGGACCTGAGACGCGAGCCGCGGAACGTGTCGCGGCTCGCCGGCGGATATCTGACGCGCCTCGAGGACGCCGAGGGCATGGTGCTGAGACACACGGTGCCGGCGGGCAGCGTGCTTGCGGCGAGGTTCATCGAGCGTCCGACGCTCGTCGAGCGCGGCCAGCGCGTGCGCCTGATCACACGCTCGGGCAACATCTCCGTGCGCAGCGACGGCGAAGCGCTGGCGAACGCGGCCGAAGGCGACCGCGTCAGGGTCAGGAACCTGAGCTCGCGCACGGTGGTTGAAGGCGTCGTCGGGGCCGACGGCGCCGTGCACACGGGAGGATGACGTCGAGGCTGAGGTCAGGGAACGGGCGCCGTGGGCGGCCGCGGCATTGGCCGTAATATCCGCGAACGGCCGGAGCGCTAAAGCTCCGCGCGCAGCGACCGATAACCGACCGGAAGGTTCGTAACGCCCGCCCCTTCGGCGGGCCATGGCCCGGCTCCGACGAGCGTAGAGGAAAGAACATGGAGATCCGCAACAACACGAAGCTCGACGGCCGCCGCGATGCGGCCTCCGACGTCACGCCGAGCTCCCGACCGGGCGATGCGGCCTCCGCAGGCGCCGGCAGGAGCGATTCGCCGGCGGCGGCGGGCGACCGCGTGACGCTGACGGATGCCGCGCAGCGCCTGCTGAAGGCGGAGGAAAGCGAGGCGCCGGTCGACCGGGCGAAGGTCGAGGAGATCCGCAGATCGATCGCGGACGGCACCTACCGTCCGGACTCGGCGAGGATCGCCGAGAAGCTGATCGAGCTCGACAATCCGTCCGAATCCTGACGCGGTGAGCGCCGCAGAGGACAGCACGGACGCGATGGTGCGCCGCCTGCTCGTCGCAGTCGGCGATCTCGAGCAATCCCTTCAGAGCGAAACCGCGGCGCTCGTGGCGGGCGACGCCGGAGAGCTGCTGGCGGCAGTCGAGCAGAAACGGCGCGCCGTTCGAGCCGTCGAGCGCATCGTGCGAGAGTCGACCGGGACGGGTACCGGCGCGAAAGCTTCGGGCGAGCCTGCGTCGCCCCTGCAGAGCCGGCTCGAACGCTCGCCCGAGTGGCCGCGGCTGCTTGAGCGGCTGACGCGCTGCCAGCTCGCGAACCAGGCCGCGGGCGGCGCGATCGCCGCGGCGCGCCGCGGCACCGCAGAGCTGCTGCGCGCTCTCGGCCAGGCGCCCGCCGCGACGATCTACGACGGCGACGGGCACACCGCGGTAGACCGCGGCAGCCGCGGCATCGGCGTCTGCTGATCGCGCGCCGCGCGCCACGGCGCGGCAGTTCACAAACGCGCCAACCGATTCGTCCCGGACGCTAAAGACCGCGCGCAATCCGCCGATACGCTGCACCGTGTCCACGACGCGGAACCGAGCAGTGACTTCCTCCTACCGTCTCCCCGAGCAACTCGATATCCGCGTGATTGCGGACGTGCATCGCGGCCTGCTCGGCGCGCTGGCGGCCTCGGCCCGCGGGCAGCGCGGACGGACCGCGAAGAAGACGCCGCAGACGAAGACCGCGAAGCCCGGAAGCGCCGGATCGCAGCGCCGCTCGCGGCTTTCCCTCGAGGTCGACGCGGCCGGGGTCGAGCGCGTCGACACGGCGGGCGTGCAACTGCTCGCGGCCGTGCTGCTCGACGCGGGCCCGGCGCAAGTCCGCGTCGCCGATCCCGCGCCGTGTCTCGTGCAGGCATTCGAGGCAGCGGGTCTCGCTCATCTATTGAACTCCGACAAGGGCAACCGTCATGTCAAAAATCCTCGCGGTCGATGATTCGGCCTCCCTGCGCCAGATGGTCTGCTTCACGTTGAAGGAAGCGGGCCACGACGTCGTCGAAGCGGCGGACGGTGCCGAGGCACTGCAGTTCGCGCGCGGCTCCGCCGTCGATCTCGTGATCTCGGACGTCAACATGCCGCAGATGGACGGCATCACGCTCGTGCGCGAGCTGCGGGGCCTGCCCGAGTACAGGTTCACGCCGATCCTGCTGCTGACGACCGAGTCCGCCGACGACAAGAAGCAGGCGGGCAAGGCCGCCGGCGCGACCGGCTGGCTCGTCAAACCGTTCGATCCGGAGACGCTGCTGTCGACGATCAAGCGCGTGCTCGGCTGACCGCTCTGCCTGCAGGTCAATGAGCGTCGATCTGTCACAGTTCGTCCAGGCATTCCTCGAGGAGAGCTTCGAGGGCCTCGACCGGATGGAGAGCGAGCTGCTCGGCAGCGACATTCTCGATTCCGCCCCGGACGAGGAGCGCGGCGGCGAACGGATCAACACGATTTTCCGCGCGGCGCACTCGATCAAGGGCAGCGCCGCAACTTTCGGCTTCGCGGCGGTGGGCGAGTTCACGCACGGCGTCGAGACGCTGCTCGATCAGATCCGCGACGGCCGCCGCCCGCTGACCGAGGAGGGCCGCGCGCTGCTGCTCGAGGCCGTGGACCGGATACGCGACATGCTGTCCGCCGCGCGCGACGGCACGGAGCACGACGCGCACGGCGTCGAGCGCACGCGCGAAGCGATCGCCGCGCTCCTTGCCGATGCGCCTCCCGGGCCGGAAGCGGCAGCGCGCAGCGCCGCGACGGCGGCTCCCGCGCCGCAGGGCGCCGAAGACGCCGCGCTATGGCGCATCGAGTTCGCGCCGCACCGGGGTCTGCTCGGTACCGGCAACGACCCGCTGCGGATCTTCGCCTACCTGCGCGACCTCGGCGAGCTGAGCGTCACGTGCGACGCGGCCGAGTTGCCGGCCGTCGATGCGCTTGCGCCCGAAAGCTGCTACCTGCGCTGGACGCTCGAGCTGCGCGGCGCGGCGTCCGAAGCCGACATACGCGAAGCGTTCGAATGGGTCGCCGAGGACTGCGACCTGGCCATTACCGGCGCGGCGCGCCCGGAGGTCGCCCGCGCGGACGTGACGCCCAACCGCGCGGCGCCCCCCGATGTGACGCCCCCCGATGTGACGCCCGGGAAACCGACGGCGGCAGCGAAGCCCCGCGCGAACGATACTTCCGTCACGACACGCGCCGCCGCGCCCGCCGCCGCGGACGCTGCGCCGGAGGCGACACCCGCCGCCGCACCTGCCGCCGCCGACGAGGCTCCGGTCGCGAGCACGACCGCCGCGCCGGGCGGCGCCGACGCCGCAGCCGTCGACCGCCGCCGCAAGCCGCCGGTCGACCGGCGCGCGGACTCGAGCTCGATCCGGGTCGCCGTCGAGAAGATCGACGCTCTCGTGGATCTCGTCGGCGAGCTCGTGATCAGCCAGGCGATGCTCGAGACGATCGGCGGCAGCGCGGAGCCGGAGGATTTCGACGCGGTCCGGGTCGAGCGGCTGCGGCAGGGCCTTGCGCAGCTCGAGCGCAACATGCGCGAGCTGCAGGAGGCGGTGCTCAGCGTCCGCATGATTCCGATCAGCTTCGTGTTCAGCCGTCTGCCGCGGCTCGTTCGCGATCTCGAGAGCGCCCTCGCGAAGAAGGTCCGGCTGGTCATCGAGGGCGAGGAGACGGAGCTCGACAAAGGCGTCATCGAGAAGCTCGTGGACCCGCTGACGCACATCGTGCGCAACGCGGTCGACCACGGCATCGAATCTCCCGCGGCACGCGCCGCCGCCGGCAAGCCGGAAACGGGCACGCTGAAGCTCAGGGCGCGGCATCAGGGCGGGAACATCGTCATCGACATCGAGGACGACGGCGCGGGCCTCGACCGCGAGCGCCTGCTCCGCAAGGCGCGCGAGCGCGGCATACCCGTGCCGGAGAACCCGACGGATCGCGACGTCTGGCAGCTGATCTTCGCCCCCGGATTCTCGACGGCGGAGGCCATCACGGACATCTCCGGCCGCGGCGTCGGCATGGACGTCGTGCGGCAGAACATCGAGTCGATCAACGGCCGGCTCGACATCGAGTCTACCGCGGGCGCCGGCACGAAGCTGACGATCCGCCTGCCGCTGACGCTCGCGATCCTGGACGGCATGTCGGTGCGGGTCGGCGAGGAGATCTTCATCCTGCCGCTGACCGCGATTCTCGAGTCGCTGCAGCCGCGGCCGGAGCAGCTGCACAGCATCGGCGGCCGCGGGCGCGTCGTGCGCCTGCGCGGGGAGTACCTGCCGCTCGTGTCGCTGAGCGACGTGTTCAACCTGCCCGGCCGGTCCGGGAAGGCGGAGGAAGGCATCGTCGTCGTCGTCGAGTCGGCCAAGGACCGGGCGGCGCTGTTCGTCGACGAGCTGATCGCGCAGCACCAGGTCGTGATCAAGAGCCTGGAGACGAACTACCGGCGCGTCCCCGGGATCTCCGGCGCGACGATCATGGGCGACGGCCGCGTCGCGCTGATCCTCGACGTCGACGCGCTGACGCAGATCCACTGACGGCGTACGGAACCGGCAAAACGACACTTTCGGGAGCAGCTTCATGAGCGCAGCGGAATTGCAGCACGGCCAGCTGAGCGCGGAGAACCGCCGCGAGCTTCTGACCTTCAGGCTCGGCGAGGAGGAGTACGGGATCGACATCCTGAGCGTGCAGGAGATCAGGCGCTACGAGGCCGTGACCCGCATCGCAAACACTCCGGAATTCATCAAGGGCGTGATCAACATGCGGGGGACGATCGTGCCGATCGTCGACCTTCGCATCCGGTTCGCCCTCGGCAACGTGACCTACGACGAGTTCACGGTCGTCGTGATCCTGAACGTCGCGGACCGCGTGGTCGGCATCGTCGTCGACGCGGTGTCGGACGTGATCGCGATCGATGCCGAGGCGCTGCGGCCGGCGCCGGAGTTCGGCGCCCACCTCGACACGGATTACCTCGACGGGCTCGCGACCGTCGACGAGCGCATGGTCATCATCGTCGACATCGAGGCGTTGATCACGACGCCGGAGCTCGGGCTGATCGACGACGCGTCCTCGGCAGCCTGACACCTGAAAGCGCACCTCACCGGAGACTATCCAATGTTTCGAAAACTGACGATCAAGGCCAGGCTCAGCTTCGTGATCGGCCTGATGTCCGTGCTGATAGGCGTAATCGGCGGGCTCGGCATGAAGGGCATGCTCGACATGGAGCGCGGGCTGCAGACGATCTACGCAAACCAGCTGTTGCCGTCGCAGCAGATCGGCACGATCAACGACCTGATGCGCAGCGACATCGAGTCGCTGTACGGCATGTCGCTGCTCGATCCGCGCCTGAACGACGGGGAGCTCGACGCGGACGGTATCACGGATCGCACGGCCGACATCGAGGCCAATATCGAGTTCACCGGGCAGCTGTGGGACGCCTACATGGCGACCGAGCGCACGGCCGAAGAGCGCGCGCTGGCCGAGGATTTCGAGCAGCTGCGGCGGACCTACCTCGACGAGGGGCTGCTGCCGGCGATGCGCCTGTACGAGGCCGGGCAGTTCGACGATGCGAACCGCTTGCTGCGCCGCGACACGCTGCCGGCGTACGAGGACGCGGCGTTCGCGTCGCAGGACCTGCTGTCGCTGCAGATCGAGGAAGCGAAGAACGTCTACGAAGCCGCTCAGGCGCAGTACGCCGAGCTGCGCAACGTCACGCTCGGCGCCGCGATCGGCGGCGTGCTGCTCGCGCTCGCCGTCGGCTGGCTGATCATCCGCGCGATCGTCCGGCCCGCCAAGCACGCTATCGACGTGTTCCAGAGCATCGGCCAGGGCCGCCTCGACTCGGAAGTCGAGATCGGCTCCGACGACGAGATGGGCCAGATCCTGAGCAACCTGAAGAGCATGCAGGAGCGTCTCAGCACGCGGCTCGACGAGGAGCGCCGGCAGGCGGAAGCGAACCGCCGCATCAGCGACGCGCTCGAGTCCGTCAGCGGCGCCGTCATGATCTCCGACGCGGACCTGACGATCATCCACGCGAATCCGTCCGCGCGGGCGCTGTTCGCCGAGCACGAGGAAGCGCTGCGGCAGGACGTCCCGGAGCTTTCCTCGGAAAACCTCGTGGGCTCGAAGATCAGCATGTTCCATCCGGATCCCGAGCAGTACGCGGAGCTGCTGGCGGGCCTCGAGCAAAGCCGCACGGTCACGCTCGAGCTCGGCGGCCGCACGCTCCGGCTCGTGACGAGCCCCGTCGCGGACGACGAGGGCCGGCGTATCGGTTACGTGTTCGAATGGACCGACAAGACGGACCAGGTCGCGGCCGAGCGCGAGGTCGCGGCGCTCGTCGAAGCCGCCGCGAGCGGGGATTTCGGGCACCGCATGGATACCGCCGCGGCGACCGGATTCTTCCGCGCGCTCGGCGAATCGGTAAACCGTCTGGTCGACGTGACGGGCAGCAATCTGGCCGAGGTC
>JAFGNC010000475.1 GCA_016927175.1 Gammaproteobacteria bacterium
CTGGAACTCCCACTGGCCGGGCATCACCTCGGCGTTGATCCCAGCGAACTTCAGCCCGGCCGCGATGCAGGCGTCCGCGTGCTTCTCGACGATCGGCCGCCCGAACACCTCGTCCGCCCCGACGCCGCAATAGAACGGGCCCTGCGGAGCCGGGTACCCCTGCTCCGGCCAGCCGAGCGGGCGGTTGCCGCGAAAGAACGTGTACTCCTGCTCCATCCCGAACCACGGCTCCTGCGCGGCGTGCTTATCAGCGACCGTACGCAGCAGAGAGCGCGTGTTCGTGGGATGGGGCTTACCGTCCGCAGAGAAGACCTCCGTCATCACCATGACGTTGTCCCCGCCGCGGATCGGGTCCGGGCACAGAAAGACCGGCTGCATGATGCAGTCCGACGCATGGCCTTCGGCCTGATTGGTGCTCGACCCGTCGAAGCCCCACTCGGGGAGCTGCTTCAAGTCGCTGACCGGACCCGGAAGAATCTTCGTCTTGGAACGGAGCTTTTTCGTCGGCTCCGTTCCATCCACCCAGATGTATTCAGCTTTGATTGCCATGCGTGATCTCCGTGTCTAACCGCGCCCGGGAACCCACCCGGGTCGGTAGAAGAGTTTCCGCGCCTGTGCAGCCTGCTGAATGCTCAGACTGCGTCTTCGCCGCGCTCGCCGGTGCGGATGCGGACGGCTTCCTCCACCCCGACCACGAAGATCTTGCCGTCGCCGATGCGACCGGTCTTGGCCGTCTTTTCGATCGACTCGATGACTTGGCTGACCTGCGTATCGGAGACGACCAACTCAATCTTCACCTTCGGCACGAAATCTACGACGTAGGCGGACCCACGGTACACTTCCTTTTTTCCGCCTGTGCGGCCGAAACCCTTGACCTCACTCACGGTCATGCCTTGGATACCGATCTCTCCGAGGGCATCTTTGACCTCATCGAGCTTGAACGGTTTGATAATGGCTTCGACTTTCTTCATGTCAGCTCTCCCTGGGCGCAGAGGTGTACGGTTGACGTACCGGGCGAACATTTCTTGAATGTTTCCGACTAGTAAAAATGGCACCGTGGTGACCATTACGGGCCGAACCGCGCCCCAGCCTAGAGCTCAGCGAAACTCACCAGGAAGGTTAGATCTGATGTCATTCTCGATACGCAACGTTTCGAGTTGGGTTGCAGCAGGTACCGCGGTCGCGCTCGTGGGCGCCTGCGCGAGTGAGCCGGGGCCCCCGCCCGAGTATCCACCGATGGAGGCCCCAGCGGCAGCTGAACAGGGCACTGCGTCGTCGCAGCCGATCGCCCAGCCGCCGGAGCCAGCTGCGCCGGCGGTCCGAGTGGTCGCGGGCGAGGACACGCCACTGGAGGGGCCAGTCCCGACCGTGAAGGTCCGCGCGCCCAGAGATGGGCAGGTGATCAAGACTCCGGCGCTGCTCCTGACGCTGGACGTCAAGAACTGGGCGCTGACACCGGATGGCAACCACATCCACGTCATCGTGGACAACGAGCCCTACATCGCCGTGCGCGACGTCAGCAAGCCCGTCGACCTGACTGCGCTCTACGAAAAGGAGTTCGGCCGACCACTCGCGGAGGGCAGCCACGTGCTGCGCATCTTCCCGGGTCGCGGGCACCACGAGTCCGTGAAGGACGGCGGCGCGTTCCAGGTCCTGGCCGTTCACTGGAAGCAGAAGACCCCCGGCTTCACGTTCGACGCCAAGGCTCCGCTCCTGACGTATAGCCGGCCGAAGGGCTGCAACGAGGCCGGCAAGCGCGTGCTGCTCGACTTCTTCGTGTCGAACACGACGCTCGGCCCGACCGCGAGCCGTGTCCACTACACGGTCGACGGCGACGTCAGCGGTGACATCGACGCCTGGAAACCGAACTACATCGAGAACCTCGCGGTAGGCGAACACACGCTCGCACTGGCGCTGCACGACGCGAGCGGCGCAGCCGCTGCCGGACCGTTCAATACGGCGGAACGCACATTCAAGGTCGCGCCCGACTGCCAGCCGCACGCTGCCGCTCCCAGCGGCGCAAAGCCCGGCGAGCCGCCGGCGAACGCGCCTCTCGTGACGGCACCGACACCCGCCGGACCGGCGACGCCCAAGGCGGCCGCCCCGACCGAGACGGGTGTACCCCAGCCGGCGAAGTAAGCAGCAAGCCCGAGCGCCTCACACACTACGCGCTGGCTGCGCCGCCGAGACGCAAGGACGGCCGCAGTGACCTCCTTCCTCGGTGGCGGAGTTGCGGTTCGCGGCTTGCACGAATGCATGTTGCGCGCGTCGGATCTCGGTTTGACGCGCGCAACAGCCACCTACATCATGGTCGCCGCCGATGGCATTTCTGTTCGACACCGTGCGCGATCTCGGGCGACTGCGTGAGATCGCCGGCGTGCTCGCCCGGCATGGCTTCGGCGAGCTGCTGCAGCGCACCGGCCTCGCGAGCCTGGTCCCGGGCAAGCGCTCGGACAGCGAGGATCCGGGCCTGCCGGTGCGGGTCCGGATGGTGCTGGAGGAGCTCGGCCCGTCGTTCGTGAAGCTCGGCCAGCTGTTGTCGACGCGCCCCGATCTGCTGCCTGCGGAGCTGGTCGAGGAGCTCCGGCGCCTGCAGGATGACGTGCCCCCGCTGCCATTCCCCGAGATGCGTGCAGCGATCGAGAGTGAGCTCGGCGCGCCGATCGCCGATCTGTTCTCGCTCTTCGACGAGCAGCCGCTCGCCTCTGCCTCGATCGGGCAGGTCTACCGCGCGCTCCTCCGGACCCAGGAGGGCGAGGTCGCGGTCGTCGTGAAGGTCCAGCGGCCGAACATCGGGCCTACGATCGATCGCGACATCGATCTGCTCTACTGGTTCGCGCGCGTGCTCGAGCGCAGCGTGCCCGAGCTCCAGGTCTACTCGCCGACGCGCCTCGTCGAAGAGTTCGATCGCGCGATCCGCGCCGAGCTCGACTTCGCTCAGGAGGCGGACAACGCCGAGCGCTTCGCCCACAACTTCGTCGAGTTGCCGACGGTGCGCTTCCCGTACGTCTACCGCGAGTTCTCGTCGCGCAAGGCGATCACGATGAGCTACTTCGACGGCGAGAACGTCTTCGACGCCGTCGCGCACGGCGCGAGCGCGGAGCGGATCGCCAAGAACGCCGTGCAGGTCGTTGTGAAGATGATCTTCGAGCACGGCTTCTTCCACGCCGACCCGCACCCCGGAAACATCTTGATCCTGGGTACGCCAGCCGAGCCGGTGCTCGGCCTGGTCGATCTCGGACTCGTCGGCCGGCTCAGCCCGCGCCTGCGCGATCGGCTGGTCGATCTGGTGGTGGCCGCAGGCACCCGCGACTCGCGCGCGGTCGCCACCGCGCTGTTCGCGATCGGCAAGCCGACCAAAAAGGTCGATCGCGTCGCGTTCGAGGCCGAGGTCGCGCGCCTCTCGGACAAGTACCTAGGCCGGAAGCTCGCCGAGGTGCAGTTTTCAGATCTGATCCGCGACCTCGCGAACGCCTCGATGCGCTACGGCATCGAGACGCCGCCCGAGCTACTGATGGTCGCGAAGGCCGTCATGACAGTGGAGGGGATCGCGCGCCAGATCTATCCCGGCCTCGACGTGGTCGAGGAAATGCGGCCGTATTTCAGTGAGATCGCCGGGTATCGCTACTCGCCCGAGCGGCTGACCAGTGATGCGCTCCACATTGCGACGCGCTTCGCGAACGCCGCGAGCGAGTTCCCCGCTCGCGCCGAAGA
>JAFGNC010000476.1 GCA_016927175.1 Gammaproteobacteria bacterium
AGCTCGCGTCGAGCTCGGCGGCGATCGCTGCGGTGTCGGCGTCGAGCTTGCCGACGCCCCGGTGGCACGAGTCGAAAGAGATCAGGCTGTGGCCGAGCGCGACGGCGAGATTCCGCAGCACCGTCGAGTCCGTCAGGTCACGCTGCCAGCGCGAGATCGGCAGCTTGCCGGCGAGGAACGACAGCAGCGCATTGGCGACGCCGAGGTTGCCTTCGGCGTTCTCGAATTCGATCGGGTTGACCTTGTGCGGCATCGTGGACGAGCCGACCTCGCCCGCGACCGCGCGCGATCGGAAGTAGCCGAGGCTGACGTAGCCCCACAGATCACGGCAGAGGTCGACGACCACCGTGTTGACGCGGGAAAGCGCGTGACAGTACTCGGCGATCCAGTCGTGCGGCTCGATCTGCGTCGTGTACGGCGTCGGTTCGAGCCCGAGCGACGTGACGAAGCGGTCCGCGATGCTCCGCCAGTCGGCCTCGGGGTACGCGACGACGTGCGCGTTAAAGTTGCCGACCGCGCCGTTGAACTTGCCCTGCACCGCAACGCGGCCGAAAGCCTCGCTCTGCCGCGCGAGGCGGTAGACGAAATTCGCGATCTCTTTGCCGAGCGTCGTCGGCGTCGCGGCCTGGCCGTGCGTGCGCGCGAGCATCGGCACGTCCGCGAAACGGTGCGCGAGAAGCCGCAGGTCGGTCTTCAGCGCCTTGATCGACGGCAACAGCACGCGCTGGCGCGCGTCGCGCAGCATCAGCGCATAGGAGAGATTGTTGATGTCCTCGGAAGTGCTCGCGAAATGCAGGAACGCGGCAAGGCTGCCGGCCGCGCCGGGCACGCCGTCGAGCTTCTGCCGCAGGAAATATTCCACGGCCTTGACGTCGTGATTCGTCTGCTGCTCGAAAGCCTTGACCCTGAGCGCATCGTCGTAGCTGAACTCGTCGACGACGGCGTTCAGCACGTCTTTGACCGGTGCGTCGAGCGGGCCGACCTCGGGCAGGCCGGGCTCGTCGGCGAGGTGCTGCAGCCAGCGCACCTCGATCAGCACGCGATAGCGGATCAGCGCGTACTCGGACAGGTATTCGCGAAGCGCCGCCGCTTTCTGCGCGTAGCGGCCGTCGAGCGGAGAGAGTGCAGTCAGCGTAGTGGCATCCACGGTGCTGCCGAGCCTATACAAGAGTTTGCGGAGTGCGCATCATACACGCTTCGTCGTTCCCGCGGAGCCGGGCGAGCCCGTATCAGGTGACAAGAGGAGAGGCCGTGGAGCATCGGATCGAAAGGGACAGCATGGGGGAACTGGAAGTCCCGGCGGACGCGTTATGGGGCGCTCAGACGCAGCGGGCCGTCGACAATTTCCCGATCAGCGGCCTGCGGATGCCGGAGCGGTTCATCCGCTCGCTCGGCCTGATCAAATGGGCGGCCGCGAAGGTCAACGCCGAGCTCGGGCTGCTGCCGGCGGACGTCGCCGAAGCCATTCAGGCGGCGGCGCTCGACGTCGCGGACGGCGGGCATCGCGAGCATTTCCCGGTGGATGTCTTCCAGACGGGCTCCGGCACGAGCTCGAACATGAATGCAAACGAGGTCATCGCGCGCCTCGCGTCCGAGAGGCTCGGCCGGCCGGTGCACGCGAACGACCACGTCAACATGGGGCAGAGCAGCAACGACGTCGTGCCGTCGGCGATCCACGTCGCCGCCGCGCTCGGCCTGACGGAGCAGTTGCTGCCGGCGCTGAACCATCTCGCGGACGTGATCGAAGCGAAGGCGCGTAACCTCGCAGGCGTCGTCAAGACCGGCAGGACGCACCTGATGGACGCGATGCCGGTGCGTTTCGACCAGGAGCTCGGCGGCTGGGCGGCGCAGATCCGCAACGACTACCAGCGCGTCGCCGGCGTCATGAACCGGCTGTCCGCGCTGGCGCAGGGCGGCACCGCCGTCGGCACCGGCATCAACGCGCACCCGGAATTCGGCGTGCGGCTCGCATCCGCGCTCGCTTCGAGAACGGGCATCGCGTTCCGTCCGGCCGACAGCTATTTCGAGGCGCTGAGCTCGCAGGACACGGCCGTCGAGCTGTCGGGCCAGCTGAAAACCACGGCTGTCGGCATCATGAAGATCGCGAACGATCTGCGCTGGATGAACAGCGGGCCTCTGGCCGGACTCGGCGAGATCTCGCTGCCAGCGCTGCAGCCCGGCAGCAGCATCATGCCGGGCAAGGTCAACCCGGTCGTGCCGGAGGCCGCGGCGATGGTCGCCGCACAGGTCGTCGGCAACGATGCGACGATCACGATCGCGGGGCAGTCCGGTAATTTTCAGCTGAACGTGATGCTGCCGGTCGTGGCGCACAATCTGTTGCAGTCGATCGAGCTGCTCGCGAACGCGTCCCGGGCCCTCGCGGATTCCGCGATCGAGGGGTTCGCCGTCAACGAGGAGCGGCTGCAGGCGGCGCTCGAGCGCAATCCGATCCTGGTGACCGCGCTGAATCCGGTCATCGGCTACGAGAAGGGCGCGGCGATCGCGAAGCAGGCGTACAAGGACGGCCGGCCGATCCGGGAGGTCGCCGAGGAGCAGACGGACCTCGGCGCCGAGCGGCTGGCCGCGCTGCTCGATCCCGCCGAGCTGACGAAGGGCGGCATCAAGGGCTAGGAAGAGCTGCACAGGTACCGTGGTGGATGTGATGCAAGGCGCCTGGGCCGCCGCCGCATCGACGCCGGCCGACGGCGTTGCGACGCGCGAGCGTATAGAAAGGAGCCTCGCGGCCGCGCCGCCGGCGCGCGATGCGCGCTCGCGGCTGCTCGCGAACGTCGAGGGGCCCGTGTCGCCGGCGCTGCTCGAGCTGCTCGAGCAGCCGACGCACCGCGCCGCGGTGCTGCTGGCGCTGGTCGAGCGGCGCGAGGGCTGGACCGTGCTGTTCACGGAGCGCGCGCACCACCTGCCGCATCATCCGGGGCAGATCAGCTTTCCCGGCG
>JAFGNC010000477.1 GCA_016927175.1 Gammaproteobacteria bacterium
GCGACGCCCGCCCCGCCGATGTAGAGCTCCCCCGGCACGCCGGGCGGTGCGGCCTGAAGGTGCCGGTCCAACACATATATATATGCGTTCGGGACAGGCCTGCCGATCGGCACCGACCCGCCGCCCCGCCACCGCCGCGCCTCGAACACGACGCAGCCGACGACGGTCTCCGTCGGCCCGTACTCGTTGAACAGCAGCGTGTCGGGCGCATGGGCCTGCCAGAACGAGATCGAGCCCGCCGTCAGGTTCTCGCCGCCGATCACGAACGCACGCGTGCAGCCGCCCGCCTCGCCGGCCGGCACGTAGTGACGCAGCATGTCGAGGTGCGCCGGCGTGATCTTGATCAGGCCGAAATCGCTGCGGTTCGACATCGCGGCTCGCAGAGCCTCGACGTCGGCCGTCTCCGGCAGCATCGTGACCATGCTGCCGGCGACGAGCGGCGGGAACAGCGCCGTGATCGTCGCGTCGAACGCGATCGTCGAGTGCACGAGCGATCCGCGGCCGGCGCCGAGCGGATACGTCTCCTCGCACCAGTCGAGGTAATTCGCGAGGCCGCGATGCGTGATCATCGTGCCTTTCGGCCTGCCGGTAGAGCCGGACGTGAAGATCAGATAAGCGAGCGCATCGGGATCGGTTTCGAGCGTCAGGTTCGCACCGCTCAGCGCTCCGAGCGCCGACCGCTCGTCGTCGATCTGCACGACCGGTATGCGCTCGCCGACGCGCCGGCGCAGTCGCGCCTGCGTGACGACGGCCGCCGCGCCGGCCTCCTCCAGCATCAGCCGGAGCCGCTCGTCCGGGTAAGCGGCATCAAGCGGAACATAGGCGGCGCCCGCCTTCAGCACGCCGAGCAGCGACCCGAGCAGCTCGGCGCCGCGCTCGACGAGCACGCCGACGCGGGATTCGCGCCCGACGCCGATCTGCAGCAATCGCCGCGCGAGCCGGTTCGCGCCCGCGTTGAGCTCTCGATACGTCACGTGCTCGGCGCCGGCCACGCACGCCACGGCGTCGGGCTTCGCCTCGGCCTGCCGCTCGACGCGCCGGTGCACGCACGCGCCGATCAGCCGGCGCGAGCGCATGCCGCTCCACGCGTTCAGCACCTCGTCGCGCCCGGCCTCCGGCAGCATCGGGGCGCTCGACACGCGCCGGCGCGGATCGCCGGCCATCGCCTCGAGCAGCGCCTCGAAGTGCGAGACCATGCGGACGATCGTCGCGCGATCGAACAGATCGCTGTTGTAATTCAACGCACCGTCGAAACGCTGCTGCTTCTCCGCGACGAACATCGTCAGGTCGAACTTCGCGACGCGCGACGGCAGGCCGACAGAGCGCACGCCGAGCCCGACACGCTCGAGCTGCGGCGCCGCGGACGGCATGTTCTGCATCACGAACATCGCCTGGAACAGCGGGCTCCGGCCGAGGTCGCGCTCGGGCTGCAGCTCGTCGACGATGCGCTCGAACGGGCACTCCTGATTCGCGTACGCCTCGATCGCCGTCCGGCGGACCTGCTCGACCAGATCGTCGAAAGTCGGCTCCGCCGCGAAGTCCGCGCGCAGCACGAGCGTGTTGACGAAGAGCCCGATCAGCCCTTCGAGCTCGGCACGGCTCCTGTTGCTGACCGGCACGCCGACGCAGATGTCCCGCTGCTCCGAGTACCGGTGCAGCAGCGCCTGGAATGCGGCGAGCAGCGTCATGAACGACGTTGCGCCGCGGGCGGCGCCGAGCGCTTTGACGCGGTCGGCGAGCGGCTGCGGAATCGTGAAGCGCACGCTGTCGCCGCGGAACGTCTGCCGCTTCGGGCGCGGCCGGTCGGTCGCGATGTCGAGCACCGTCGGCGCACCGCCGAGCTTCTGCTTCCAGTACCGCAGCTGGCCGTCGAGCCGCGGCCCTTCGAGCTCGGCGCGCTGCCAGTGCGCGTAGTCCGCGTACTGCACGGGCAGCGGCGGAAGCGCCGGCGGGTTCCCCGCGGAAAACGCGTCGTACAGCGCGGCGACCTCGCCGAGCAGCACGAAAGACGACCACTCGTCAGACACGATGTGGTGCAGCGTCAGCAGCACGACGTGCCGCGCCGGGGCGAGGCGCAGCAGGGCGATCCTGAGCAGCGGGCCCTGCCCGAGATCGAAGGCGCGCAGCGCCTCCTCGCCCGCGAGCCGCTCGACCTCGCGCTGCGCGGCGCCGGGGTCGAGCTCCTCGAGGTCGACGACCGGCATCCGGACCGACGCGTGCTCGGCGACGACCTGAACCGGCTCGCCGCGCACGTTGCGGAACGTCGTGCGCAGCACGTCGTGCCGGCGGACGACCTCGTTCACCGAGCGCCCGAGCAGCGGCGCGCTCAGCTCGCCGTCGATCACGTAGCGCTCGGCGACGTTGTACGACGCGTTGCCGGGATTCAGCTGATCGAGGATCCACAACCGCTGCTGTGCGAACGACAGCGGATGCTCGCGCCCCGCGGCGCGGCGGATGGCGGCCGCCTCGCCCGCGGCGCCGGCCGCGAGTGCGCTCTCGACGCATTTCGCGAGCGACGCGACGGTCGGGTGCTCGAAGACGTGGCGTAACGGGAAGTCGATATCGAACGCGGCACGCAGCCGGGAGTTGATCTGCGTCGCCAGCAGCGAGTGGCCGCCGATCGCGAAGAAGTTCTCGTCGAGGCCGACCTGCGGGCGCCGCAGCACGCGCTGCCAGATGCCCTGCAGGATCTCCTCGACGGGCGTGCGCGGCACCGCGCGGCCCGCCGCCGACCCGGCCGCGATGCCGGTCGGCGCCGGCAGCGCCGCGCGATCGATCTTGCCGTTCGGCGTCAGCGGCAGCGCGTCGAGGAGGACGTACTCAGACGGCACCATGTAGCTCGGCAGCCGCTCGACGGCGAACGCGCGCAGCGCGTCCGCGGCCGGACGCGCGGCGCCGGGACCGGCCGTGCACCACGCGACGAGCCGCTGGTCGCCCGCCCGGACCTCGACCACGTCGACGGCCGCCGCGCAGAGGGCCGGATGATCGCGCAGGCACCCCTCCACTTCCCCGAGCTCGATCCGCTGACCGCGAAGCTTGATCTGCCGATCCGCTCTGCCGAGAAACTCGATGTTGCCGTCGGGCAGATAGCGGCCCAGATCGCCGGTGCGGTACAGCCGCCGGCCGGCTGCCGCGGCAAACGGATCCGGGACGAACTTCGCCGCCGTCAGCTCGGGCGCGGCGTGATAACCGCGGGCGACGCCGTCGCCGCCGATGCACAGCTCCCCGGGAACGCCGACCGGCAACGGCTCGAAGCGCCGGTCGAGCACATAGATCTTCGTGTTCGGGAACGGCCTGCCGATCGGCACGCCGCGCTCGGCCGCACCGCCCGCCACGGAGCCGTCGAACCATGCGCTGTCGATCGTCGCCTCCGTCAGCCCGTAGGAATTCACGATCGTCCTGCCGGGACCGACGAGACGCGCAAGCGCCCGGTACTCCGCGATCGACCAGTAATCCGATCCGCACACGACGAGCCGCATCGCGTCGAGCGCCGCCCCGGCCGCCGCGGCGTGCTCGACGAGAGCGCGCAGCACGGCGGGCACGAACTCCGCGCAAGTGATGCGCTCCCTGTCGATCAGCGCGAACAGCGCATCCGGTGACAGCAGCAGCTCGTACGGGCAAAGCACGAGCGTGCCGCCCGAGCCGAGCGCGCGGACCAGATCACCGGCGAACACGTCGAACGAAAAGCTCGCCATCTGCAGATGGCGGTCAGCGGGCTCGAGGCGATATGCCCGCTCCCACGCGAGATACGCAACGGCGAGACTCGCGTGCTCGACGACGACGCCTTTGGAGCGGCCGGTCGAGCCCGACGTGTAGATCACGTACGCCGCATTGCGCGAATCCGTGCGCGGCAAACGTGCCGTCCGCGGCAGA
>JAFGNC010000478.1 GCA_016927175.1 Gammaproteobacteria bacterium
ACGGCATGCTTCCCGGATCTGATCGAGGGCCGCGTGCGGGCAGCCGAGCATGACGTAGTCGACGTTCGGGTCCGTCGCGTTCGAGTTGAGCACCTCGTACGTCCTGCGCCTTTCGGCGGCTCCGTAGCGAAACGTCTCGACCGGGCGATTCGGCCCGAATGCATCCTCGAGCGAAGCGGCCTCGGGCGTCACGCCCGCGATATGGTACATCTCGACGCCGCCCGACGATGCCGCAGCGGCGCCGAAGTGCTTATAGCGCACGAGGTCCGGTGCCGCCGGGATGCCGGTAATGACCGGAATGTGCTCCTGCACGACGTCGCCCACGAAGTAGCCGAGCATGCCCCAGTCCATCAGGTTCTCGACGTCGAGCTCGACGTCGATGCGGTGAGTGCCGCGGCGGTACTCGTCGCGGTGGAAACCCCAGTCGGGGATCTTGCCGGTCAGCATCGCGGCGCTCGTGCTTTCGCGGCCCTCGGTGTTGGTTCTCGCGGCCAGCACGGAGTTGCAGTAGATCACCGCGGAGGATTCCATCCATGCGCAGTGCTCGCCCTTTTTCGGCACGTTGCCGGCGAGGTAGGGCGTGCACGTCTTCAGTATCCTGATGCCGTGCTCGACCGCGTAGCCTTCGCTGTCGCGGCTGATGCGGGCGGCCTCGGGCGTCGCGCCGAGCAGCTCCCAGTTGTCGGGGTCGTAGCCTCCCTGCAGATGGCATGAATGCGTCGTCACCTGCGGCACCTCCACGAGCTCGTCGCTGTCGAGGTCGAAGTGCGAGAAGATCGCGTCGTGGCCGCCGGGGCGGTCCTTGTAATAGTCGTGCAGGAACGGATTCGACTGCCCCGGCACGCCGGCGACGTTGGTCGTGTCCACGAAGCGCTCGGCGCCGAGGGCTTCGGCGTAGCGGACCAGAAGCTCCATCGCCTTCTGCTTCGCCTTGCCTTCCCGGCCGTCGAGCATCGCTTTTTCGCTGTCGGTCAGTTTCATCGCCGGTCCCCGCAAGCCGCACCGCGCCGCCGCCAGCCATAGAGTAACGCCTGCCCCGCGGCGCCGGCAAAACGCGGCGGCGTCGAAGGGCGCCGAACATTACGGTACCCTATGCGGCTGACCCTACGCCAACACGGCGAGTCGGCAAGGAGCTTCGATGATCGAACTGTTCACGGCCTCGACCCCCAACGGCTGGAAAGCCTCCATCACGCTCGAGGAGCTCGGGCTCGAGTATTCCGTCCGGCCCATCTCCTTCGACGCGAAAGAGCAGAAGGAGGAGTGGTATCTGAAGCTGAACCCGAACGGCCGAATCCCGACCATAGTCGATCACGGCAACGACGATTTCGCCGTCTTCGAGTCCGGCGCGATCATGGTCTATCTCGCGGAGAAGACCGGCCGCCTGCTGCCGCTCGACGTGAAGGGCCGCTCGCTGGTCATGCAGTGGCTGATGTTCCAGATGGGCGGCATCGGACCGATGATGGGGCAGGCGAACGTGTTCTATCGATACGCGCCGGAGAAGATTCCGTACGCGATCGGGCGTTACCAGCGCGAGGTGCGGCGGCTGTTCGAGGTGCTGAACGGCCGGCTTGCCGAGCACGAGTATCTGGCCGGCGACTACTCGATCGCGGATATCGCCAACTTCTCCTGGGTGCAGTCGTATAAGTGGTCCGGCGTCGATATCGAGGGGCTGCCGCATCTCGAGCGATGGCTCGCGGCGATCGCCCCTCGGCCGGCCGTCCGACGCGGTCTTGCCGTGCCCGAGCCGGTCGATTTCGACGACATGATCCGCAAGGCCGACGAGGCCGCGGGCAAAGTCCAGGGTATGCTGGCGTAAATCCCATGGCGATAAACCCGGACACTGTAGACGCCATCGACGTGCACACGCACGCCGAGGTCTCCATCCGCGCGCCTCACGATTCGACGGCGCAGTCGTTCCAGGATGCTGCGCAGAAATACTTCAAGCACGATCAGCCGCGCCCGACGATACCGGAGATCGCAGCCTATTACCGCGAGCGCAGGATGGCCTGCGTGATCTTCTCCGTGGACGGCGAACGGGCCCGCGGGCAGAAGTCGGTCTCGAACGAGGAGGTTGCGGAGCTTGCGGCCGAGAACGACGACGTGATGATCCCGTTCGCGAGCATCGACCCCGGCAGGGGGGCGGAAGGCGTTCGCGAGGCGCGCCGGCTGATCGAGCACTACGGGGTCAGGGGCTTCAAGTTCCACCCGCAGTTTCAGGAGTTCATGCCGAACGACCGGATGGCCTATCCGCTGTACGAGGTCATAGCGGAGGCGAAGCTGCCGGCGCTGTTCCATACGGGGCATTCGGGCATGGGCACCGGCATGCCGGGCGGCGGCGGCATCAGGCTGAAATACGGCAATCCGATGGATATCGACGACGTCGCCGTCGATTTTCCCGACATGCCGATCATCCTCGCGCATCCGTCGTGGCCGTGGCAGGACGAGGCGTTGTCGATGTGCCTGCACAAGCCGCAGGTGTATATCGATCTGTCGGGCTGGTCCCCGAAGTATTTCCCGCCGCAGCTCGTCCATTACGCTAACACGCTGCTGAAGCGGAAGGTGCTTTTCGGGACCGATTACCCGTTGCTGACGCCGGAGCGCTGGCTCAGCGATTTCGAGGAGGCGGGGTTTCGGGACGAGGTGCGGCCGCTGATCCTGAAGGAGAACGCGATACGGCTGCTGAAGCTGCGAGAGTAGGATCGTGCAGCGAGGAGCCGCGACATATCGGTTGGCGGCGAGCGACGTCTTCGCGGTTTCCGGGCGATAGAACCCTGCCGCTTCATTAAGGAGAGGGGAGAGTCATGAGCGTTGCGATTGCAGAACAGCCGAAGCCGTCACCGGCAGTCGAGAAGTTTCTGAAGAAGCCTGCGAGGTTGCTGATCGGCGGGGAGTGGGTCGAGTCGGCTTCGGACGCGACGGTGCAGGTGTTCGATCCGGCGACCGGGCAGCAGGTGGCGGTCGTGCCGGACGCCAATGCCGAGGACGTCGGCCGTGCCGTCGCCGCGGCGCGGAAGGCGTTCGACGGCGGGCCGTGGCGGGATCTGCTGCCGGCGCAGCGCGAGGCGATGATCTGGCGGCTGTCGGACCTGATCGACCAGCACGCCGACGAGCTGGCCGAGCTCGAGAGCATCGACAACGGCAAGACGAAGTTCATGGCGAGCATCGTCGACATCCCGGGCAGCCGCGATTACTTCCGGTATATGGCGGGCTGGGCCACGAAGATCGAGGGCTCCACGATCGACGTGTCGATCGGCGGGCGCCGCGACGGCAAGTTCAACGCATACACGCGGCGCGAGCCGGTCGGCGTCGTCGCGCAGATCATCCCGTGGAACTTCCCGCTCGCGATGGCCGCGTGGAAGCTCGGTCCGGCGCTCGCGGCCGGCTGCACGTGCATCCTGAAGCCGGCCGAGCAGACGCCGCTGACCGCGCTGCGGCTCGGTGAGCTGATCCTCGAGGCGGGATTCCCGCCCGGCGTCGTCAATATCCTGACCGGCAACGGCGAGACGACGGGCGCCGCGCTGGTCGCGCACCCCGGCGTCGACAAGGTCGCGTTCACCGGCTCGACCACGGTAGGCAAAGCCATCAACATCGCCGCGACGGACACGCTGAAGCGCGTGTCGCTCGAGCTCGGCGGCAAGTCGCCGGTCATCGTGCTGCCGGACATGGACCCGCAGATCGCGGTCGGGGGCGCCGCGCAGGCGATTTTCTTCAATGCGGGCCAGGTCTGTGCCGCGGGCTCGCGGCTGTACGTGCACCGCAAGATCTTCGACCAGGTCGTCGAAGGCGTCGGCGGGGCGGCCGGCTCGATACGGCTCGGGCCCGGGCTCGCTGAAGGCACGGAGATGGGGCCGCTCGTGTCGAAAGAGCAGCAGCAGCGCGTGCTCGACTACATCGAGTCCGGCCGTTCGGCGGGCGTTTCTTTGATCTCGGGCGGCGACCGGCTCGATCATCCGGGCTACTACGTGAAGCCGACCGTGATGGCGGACGTGCGGCCGGACATGAAGGTCGTGCAGGAGGAGATCTTCGGACCGGTGCTGGTCGCGCAGCGCTTCGACGATCTCGACGAGGTCGCGGCGCTCGCGAACGACACCCCTTACGGCCTCAGCGCGAGCATCTGGTCGAACGACCTGACGGCCGTGCACCGGCTGCTGCCGAAGATCAAGGCCGGTACCGTCTGGGTCAACTGCCACGGTCCGGTCGACGCGAACATGCCGTTCGGCGGCTACAAGCAGTCGGGCAGCGGCCGCGAGCACGGCCGTGTCGGCATCGAGATGTATACGGAGCTGAAGTCGGTCTGCATGGCGGTTTGAGACCGCGGCCGGGTCGGACCGCGGCGGGGGCGGAGCCCTCTTCTCGTCCGCCGGCGCCGGAAGGTCTGCCGGCGGCACCGAAAAAGGCTCTGCCCCCTGTGCTTCGGCGCACTAGATGTAGCGGTTGAACCCGCCGCAGACCTCGACCGTCGTGCCCGTCATGTAGCTGTTGCGCTCCGACACGAGAAACGCGGCCACGTCGCCGATCTCGTGCGGCTCGGCCCAGCGCCCGAGCAGCGTCTGGTTCGCGATGCCCTGGCGAACCTGATCCGCGGTCGTGCCGCGCACTTTCGCCATGGCCTCGGCACGCGGGCCCCATGACTCGGTGTTCGTGAAGCCGGGGCAGATGTTGTTGACGGTGATGTTCGCCGCGCCGAGATCACCGGCCATGACTTTCGAGAAGCCGATGATGCCGGCGTTCGGGATCGTCGTCGTCAGCGCGCCCGGCAGCAGCTGCTTTCCGGTCACGCCCGACACGTTCAGGACCCTGGCGTTTCGCGCTTTTTTCAGGTGCGGCAGCGCGTACTTGGTCGTATAGACGGCCGCCATCAGGTTCACGTTCAGCACGCGCGCCCACTGCTCGGCGTCGAGGCTTTCGAGCGTTCCCGGGATCATGCCGCCGACGTTGTTGACGAGGATGTCGATGCCGCCGAGCTGCCCGACGGCGCCGTCGACGAACTCGCGGCAGCCGTCCTCGGTCGCGAGATCCGCGACGACTCCGACCGCCTTGACGCCGTGCGCCGACAGCTCCGCGACGGCGCTGTCGAGGCGCTCGCGGCCGCGGGCGGACAGCGCGACGTTGCAGCCTTCTTTCGCCAGCGCCGTCGCGATCGCGAACCCGATGCCCTGGCTCGATCCCGTGATCGCCGCGTTCTTGCCCTTCAAACCCAAGTCCATCCGTCATCCTCCCGTCGGATCAAAAAGGGGACCGAAAAGGGGTCAGGGCCCTTTTCCGGTGAAAAAGGGCCCTGACCCCTTTTTCGATTAAGAAAGGGCCCTGACCCCTTTTCCGGTTTCTGATCAGCTCCCGGGCCAATTCTGCAGCACGAAGTCAAGCTGCTCCACGAGCCAGTCGAGCTGTTCCTTCTGCACGATCAGCGGCGGCGCGAACCGGATCACCTGCTCGTGCGTGTCCTTGCACAGCACGCCGCGCTCGAGCAGCTTCTCTGCGACCTGCCGCGCCGTGCCGGACGCGCGCGCGATCTCGACACCGGCGAGGAGCCCACGGCCGCGGATCGCCGCGACGTGCGGCGAGCGCAGCGTGGCGAGCCTCGCGAACAGATGCGCGCCGAGCTCCTCGGCCCGCAGCGCCAGCCTCGACTCCACGATCACGTCGAGCGCGGCCTCGCCGACGGCCGACGCGAGC
>JAFGNC010000072.1 GCA_016927175.1 Gammaproteobacteria bacterium
GCGAGGTCTACTGCACGCTGACCAACAACGCCGATCGCGGCACCGAGCGCGGCGAACCGGTCGATGCGGCGAATCCGCGCGCCGAGAACACGATGGGCCACATCATCAAGTGGCGCGAGCGCGGCGACTTCGACTCGACACGCTTCGACTGGGAGCACTTCGTGCTCGCCGGCGACCCCGAGAACGAGCGCGAAGAGGCGCGCGGCAATGTCGACGGCGACGCCTTCGGCAGCCCGGACGGGCTGCACCTCGACAGCCGCGGCGTGCTGTGGATTCAGACGGACATGTTCGCCGGCAGCATGTACCGCGGCGACAACTCGCGCCTCGGCAACAACGCAATGCTGGCCGCGGACGTCGCGACCGGCGAGATCCGCCGCTTTCTCGTCGCGCCGCCGCACGCCGAGGTGACCGGTGCCGTGATGACGCCGGACCTTCGGACGCTGTTCGTCAACATCCAGCACCCGGGCGAGCCGCGGCAAGGACGCAATGACCCGAAGGATCCGTCGCGGTACTCGAAGTGGCCGGACGGAGGCCGGCCGCGCTCGGCGACGGTCGTCGTCAGGCGGCGGGACGGCGGCGTCGTCGGCACCTGAACCGCCCGTCAGTCGTGCCGCGCCGCTGACTTGCCTGCGCCGCCCGCGGCGCTGTCTCGTTCGCGCCTCGGCCTGCTCGACGCGCACGCGCCGCCGTCGTCGCTGCGTCGGAGCGTCGGAGCCTCGCTCCCGCCCAGATGCGGTTGCGAATCATTCACATTTACAATGAGCACGGTAGGCCCTATGCTGCCGGTGATTCGACGGTTTCGGTGAAGGGAACGGACGTGCTGCGAAAGATTCTGTTCTGGACGCATCTGGCGTGCGGCGTCGCAGCCGGTCTCGTGATTCTGATGATGTCCGTCACGGGCGTGGTCCTGACCTACGAGCGGCAGATGCTCGACTGGGCGGAGCGCTCGATGCACGCGACTCCGCCCCCGGATGCGGAGCCGCGCCCCCTCCTCGCGCTGGTCGCCGCCGTGCGCCAGCACGACCCCGGCTTCGCCGCGACGTCCGTCACCGTCGAGAACGATCCGACCGCGCCGGCCACGGTCGGCGCCGGCCGCGCCGGCTCGCTGTACGTCGACCGCTACACCGGCCGCGTGCTCGGGGAAGGCGCCGAGGGCGTGCGCGAATTCTTCGGGGCGATGACCGGCTGGCACCGCTGGTTCAACGCGAGCGGCGAGAGCCGCGGCGTCGCCCGCGCGATCACCGGCGCCAGCAATCTCGCGTTCCTGTTCCTGATCCTGAGCGGCATGTACCTGTGGCTGCCGAGGGTCTATAAGTGGGCCGCATTCCGGACGCGCCTCTTCTTCAACGCGAAGGCGACGGGCGGCAAGGCGCGCGATTTCAACTGGCATCACGTGTTCGGCATCTGGTCGGCCGTGCCGCTCGCGATCGTCGTGGCGACCGCCGCGGTGTTCTCGTACGGCTGGGCCAACGACCTCGTGTACCGAAGCTTCGGCGAGGAGCCGCCTGCCCGCGGCCGCGGGCGCGGCGGCCCGCCGCCCGGTGAAGGATCGGACGGCGAAGGAGCGATCGGGGAAGCCATCGTCGAGCAACGGCTGTCGCTGGACGACCTGCTCGCGCTCGCGGCGATGCACGTCGAGGACTGGAACCGCATCACGGTGCAGCTGCCGCCGGACGATGCGACGGAAGTCGGCTTCACCATCGATCAGGGCAACGGCGGGCAGCCGCAGCACCGGCACACGCTGGTCCTGGACGGCGCGACCGGCAAGGTCGAAGAGTGGCAGCCCTTCGACAGCCAGACACCCGGCCGCCGCGCCCGCTCGATCGTACGCTTCCTGCACACCGGCGAAGTGCTCGGCATTGCGGGCCAGACGATCGCTGGACTCGTGTCGCTGACGAGCGTCATCATGGTGTGGACGGGCCTCGCGCTCGCCTGGCGGCGGCTGATCGTGCCGCTGTTCGCGAGCCGCCGCAACGCGAATCTAGAAGCATGAGCCGATACATCGCCGCGCTCGCCGCAGCGGCCGCTGCGACCGCCGCGGCGCAGCAGCCAAACGCGTCCGCAGGTGCCGAAGCGGCAGCGTGCGAAGCGCTGCTCGACATGAACGATCTGACGATCACGCAGGCCAGGCTGAAGCCTGCCGGAGAGGAAACGCCCGCGCATTGCTACGTGCGCGGCACGCTGGCGGGCACGGTCCGTTTCCACATGCAGCTGCCGCTGCCGCGCGCCTGGAACGGGCGGCTGGTCAACATCGGCGACGGCGGAAAAGACGGCGATCTCGACTACGCCGACGAGCGGCTCGCGCAGGGCTATGCCGTCGCGAACTCGAATACCGGGCACGATGCCGCCGCACAGCCCGCGGCGTCTTTCGCGCGCGACGACCGCCGCGCCGTGATCGACTTCAGCTACCGTGCCGTGCACCTGACGGCGAATGCGTCGAAGGCCGTGGTCAGGCAGTACTACGGCGAGCCCCAACGTTACGCATACTTCGACGGCTGCTCCACGGGCGGCCGTCAGGGCCTGAAGGAAGCGCAGCGTTTCCCGAACGATTTCGACGGCATCGTCGCCGGTGCGCCAGTGCACGACTACCAGGTCACGAACATCACGAATCTGTGGATGGTGAAGCGGATGTTCGAGGACGACTTCGCCGGCAATCTCGCTTATGACAGCGACGGCGACGGCGTACCGGACGACCTGACGAAGTGGGAGATCCTGCGCGACGCGGTCATGGCGGTCTGCGACGGCGACGACGGCATCGAGGACGCTCTGATCAGCGACCCCGAAAGCTGCGGCTTCGAGCCGCGGCAGCACCTCGCGGCGCGCACGTGCCCCGCCGGCACCGACGCGGCCGACTGCTTCACGGAAGCGCAGATTCGCGCCATCGAGGACCTCTACCGCGGCCCCTACGACAGCCGCGGCGAGCAGGTAGGCGGCGGGATGAACCACGGCTCCGAGTTCGCGTGGAACCGCACGATCATTCCTCATGCCGGCAACGATCTGCTGCCGTCGCGCCTGCGCTACGTGACGGACCACATGAATTATCTGTTCTATGAAGAGTCGCCGGGCGCACCGATGCCGGACCCGACGGACCTCAGCGTGCTGCCCGACAAGAGCGCGACGCCGCCAGAGTTCGCATGGTGGGAGTTCGAGGTCGACGATTTCACGGCCGGCAAGGCCGATGCGATGATGGCGTTGACGGACGCGACGGATCCCGACCTGTCGCGCTTTCTGATCCGCGAAGACGCGAAGCTGCTGTTGTATCACGGCTGGGCAGACCCGGAACGGCCCGGGCAGCCGGTCATCGATTACTACGAGGCCGTGGTCGAGCAGACGTTCGGCGACGACGCCGAGCGGGCGCGCGAGCACGTCCGACTGTTCATGGTGCCCGGCATGGCGCACTGCGGCGGCGGCCCGGGCCTGCACGAATGGGACCGGCTCGCGCCGCTCGTCGAATGGGTCGAGAACGGTACCGCGCCGCAGCACATCGTCGCGCGGCATCGAGCCGGCGACGGGCGCGTCGACAACGAGCGCCGTCTGTGCCCTTATCCGCAGCGGGCCGAGTACGTCGGGCCGGAGGGTGGCGCCGACGACCCGGCCAACTGGGTGCAGACGAACTTCCAGTGCCGATGACGAGACGCGGATCGCATGTACCGTTCGCGCCGCGCGCCGGCGTGCGCGTCGTGCCCTACTGCAGCCTCTGCTGACTCTGCTGACTCTGCTGTTGCCCCTGCTGCTGTTGCCCCGGCTGCGTTCCCGCGGCCGACAGGTCGGGCCGGTTGCGAAGCACGATCGTCTCGCCGCTCTCGACCATCGACTCGCCGCGGCTCATCAACTGCTCGGCGGCCTCCGGTCCCATCGAGCGGTACAGCGGCATCGGCTCATCGAGCTCCGACCAGTTTTGTACCGGAACGGCGAATACCCAGGTGCGGGTTTCCGCGCCGAAAGTCATCTCGTTGCTGACGACGCCCATCAGGTCGGACTCCCTGAGCGCAGGCAGCATCTCGTCGCGGAGCCAGGACACGTACTCCTGCCGCTTAC
>JAFGNC010000479.1 GCA_016927175.1 Gammaproteobacteria bacterium
GGCGACAACACGCTGAACCTTTACGACGGCCTCCGCGACATGACCCTGACGCCGCCGAACGCGCCCGGGAACCCGGAGATCACGGCCGCGCTCGAGAACCACTCGGGCGAGCAGTACCTGAAGATCGAGTTCCCGATTCACGCAACCGTGCCTGCCGCGGCCGGTTTCGCGGCCTACGGCACGGCGACCGTGTGGCGAAAGGTCGTTCAGGGCGGCGGCACCGTCAGCGTCGACCTCGGCACGGAACCCGCGGCCGGCGCTCTCGCGACGACGATCGATTTCGATACGGGCCATCCGGCGGCGGGGCTGGTCGCGACGCAGCTCGCGCCCCTGCTGATCTCCCAGCTCGGCGCTTTCGGCACCGTCACGGAGCCCTGGCTCGGCGACGCGGAAGCGAAGGCGCTGATCGCGGCGGAGACCGCCGCCTACCTCGGCACGCGGCGCTTCCCGTTCTACACGCCCGAATCCGGCGACGCCGACGTTCCGCTCGAGACGCCGGTCGGCTTTCTGCTGCCCGCCGACGGCATTCTGGCGATCCTGATGAACCGGCGCGACGACTCGGTGCCGGACACCGCGCCCGACGCGTTTCTCGGCGGCAACCAGATTGCGCTTGCGATCAGCCGCGCGTTGCTCGACCAGACGATCACGAACGCGATGAACGAGGAGTTCCCGGGCGTCAACGACGGCGGCGCGGACGTCAGCACGGAGGAGGGCGACGCGACGCTGAAGACGCTGTCGGTCACGCCGTCGAATTCCGGCGAGCACGGCGTCGACGAAGGCCACCTGTGGATCAGCGGCGACGCCGAGGTGCACATCGACTGCTGGCCGGACCCCGACGTCAGCTTCAGCGGGCCGATGTTCCTGCGCGTCGAGCTCGAAGAGACGGACGAGGCCTGCAACCTGACGATCGTGCCCGAGATGGGCGAGTTCGACGCGGGCCAGAGCTGCTGCGACGTGTTCGTGGATCTGCTGATCCCGATCGTCGGCTGGATCATGCTCGCGGTCGTCGAGACGATGATCGACCGCGTCGGCGGCGAGCTCGCCGAGACGACGGCCGACGCCCAGGCGCGCAACGTCAACGCGATTCCGCCCGTCGTGACGGGCGTCGCCGAGCTGCAGGCCTGCCTCGAGTCGGTCGCGATCAGCCGCGACGGGCTCGTCTTTCCGGGCAAGCTCCGGATCCGGCGCGAGGGCCGGAGCTTCGAAGACCTCGCCGAAAGCGGCGCTTTGCCGCGGCCTTGAACTCAAAGGGACGGAAGAATGCCGACGATTAGAGGATTCGTTGAAGGGTTGGAGATCGGCCGCGCCGGCCTGTTCGTGGCGACCGTCGTCAAGGACGACGGGACACGCGACGCCTATCGCATCGCGGATCTCGACGCGGACCCCGAACGCTTCAACGAGAGGCTGTCGAAGCTCGGCCTGCTGCGCGACGCGATGGACGCCGCCGAGCCGGTAGAGATCGAATACACCGCCGAAGGCGCCGCGAACTCCATCGACCGGGTCAGGCGCATCACGCGCGACAGCGTCGCGCCCGTGACGGGGACCACGAGGGTCACGGGCATGGTGATCGGCGTCGCCGTCGCGGCGCAGAACCGCACCGGTAACGCGGCCGAGGCGCCGGACCGCGCCGTCGTCGCGTTGATGGCCGCGGGCTCCGCGCAAAGCTACGTGCTCGACATGCAGGCGCCGGAGCGCGGCGTTGCGGAAGCGCAGCTCGACATGCTGCGCGAGGCGCAGGCCGCCGGCGAGGCCGTCACGCTCGACGTGTCCGGCAAGGAGCGGCGGATCGTCACCGTGGCGCGAGGCGACCTCGGAGGCGCCGGCGCCGGCGGCGGCGACGCCGAAACGATCGCGGGCTTCGTCGAGGCGATCGCGCACAGCCAGCTCGCGCAGAGCCATGTCATGGTGGTGACGCTCGTCACGGCGCCGCCGTTCGAGACCGCGGCCGGCGGCCACTACGTCGAGCTCGAGCCGTTCACGCCCGGCGAAGTCACGCTCGCCGTGCTGCGCGGCTCGCCCGAGTACGCGCTGCTCGAGGCGGCGCTGCGCGACAAGCTTCGCGTGCACGTCGCGGCGAGCGCGGCCGCGGAGCCGGACAGGCCGAACGAGCCGCGCGACGATACGCCGCCGCCCGCCACGCACGTTCCGCGCTCCCTCGAGGAACCGCTGGCGGGCGGCGCCGCCCGCACCGGCGAACCGCTGCGGCTCGTGCGCGGCGTGCAGGTCCTGCATGCGCTCGCGTCGGCGAGCCGGCCGGTATGGATCGAGGTGCGGCGCCGCTCGCTCGACGTCGGGCCCGAGGCGCCGTGCGCGGAAGGGCTGCCGTCGAACGACCTGACCCCGCGTACGCTGCGCGACCTCGCGCTGCCCTACAAGGCGGAATGGTCGGCGACGGGCTGCTTCAATCACGGCGTCTATCGCTTCCAATTTATACTCGACACACCGCTCGAGCTTTTCATCGACGGCGAAGCGCGGTGCCTGCACACGGGCGAGGACGGGGCGACTCAGTTCGCGCACGCCTGCCTCGACGGCGACCACGAGGTGCGGGTCGTACTGCCCGAGTGGACGTGCAGAAGGGAGTTCGTGTTCGACGTTTACCGTATACGATGAACGGGTTCCGGCGGTGAACGAAGCTCAAAAGGAGATCGCGGATGGCCGACGATGACATCGAAGTCGAAAAGCTGATCGTTACGCAGCCGAAAGGCGAAGCGTTCGCCGTCGTCGGCGACGATCGGCGCGACCCGCTGAGCCACCGCTTCAAGGGCGAGGTCGCGCACACGACGCCGCCCGAGCAGCCGCTCGTGCACCGCGTCTGCTGGGACGAGACGCGGAACGTGCGGGGCCGCGTCGCCGTCGTCGGCGACGCCGAGCAGCCGGTCACGTTCGAGCATCGCTTCCCGGATGCCCACCCGCAGACGCACACCGTGAAGACGGCTCTCGCCGAGCCGATCCATCACGCCCTGCAGATGCGAACCCCGCTGCAGGTGCGGTTCTGCAATTCGTGGCAGATCGCGTCGAACTACACGGTCGACATCGACGTCGCCGGCCGCCGCTGGATGACCATCCGGCTGTCGGGCGCGACCGTCGCGACGCCGAAGCCGTGCGAGGACGACGACTGCCCGCCGGTCGTTGCACGGCAGCCGTTCCACCCGTGAAAACCGAAGATTCTCTGGTCAAGGGCGTCGGCAGGCTGATCGGGACGGCGACCGAGATCGGCGCCGCGCTCGCCGGCGCCGTCGACAAAGCGACTGCGGGGAACCGCGAGCTTCCGCCGGCGCCGCCCGGCGAGACGCCGGCCGCCGCGATGATCCGGCACGGCGTTTCGGCCGTCACGAACGTGACGCGGCAGGTCGTAGACGCCGCGCAGAGCGCACGGAGCGCCGCGGCCGGCGCCGGGGCTGCCCCCGCGGCGGGCGGCCCGCGCACGCATGACGCCCCCGCCGGTCCCGACGTGCATCAGGGCAGCACGCTGCGCGTGCCGCTGTCCATCGAGAACCCGGGGCGCGAGCCGATGAAGGGGCTCGTTCCCGCGGTCGCGAGCTGGTCGTGCCGCGACGGCGCGGCCGAGGCTCCCGGCGCCGTTCGTTTCGTGCCGGAGCGGCTCGACATCGAGCCGCGGGACTTCGAGAAGCTGACCGTGTTCGTGGACGTCGAGGCCGGCGCCGCGCCCGGCGCGTATCGGCTCGACGTGAATCTGGGCCAGGGCGCGCAGGTGGCGATCGACTTCACGGTCACGCCGGCGCAGCAGGCCGACCAAACCGCGACGGCGGAATAGGAGCGAAAGGCTCAGGGAGCCTGGACGACCGTCTCCGCTTTCGGCTCTTCCTTGCGCGGAGCGCTGACGAAGGCGCCGAACGCGTCGCTCGCCGCCGTGACGAACGTGCCGGCAACGTCGAACGCCAGGTCGACGCCGCGGTGCGCGCTGCGCCGGAAGCCCGCGAGCACCTCGTCCTGGCGCGCTGCGCTCAGCCGCTCGGCCGCAATGACGCGGTCGCGCACGTCTTCGGCGATCGTCGCCAGCATCGCCGCTTCGCGCTCCGCCACCGTCCCCGTCGTCGTCGCGACGTCGCGCAGCTGCTCGGCCAGGCGCCCGGCGGCGCGGATCACGTCCTCGAGGCCTGCCCGGTCTCGGCGATCGTTCTCGTCAGGCATTCGAATCTCCCTATTGGCTCGCCATGTGTCCGTTTTCCGGCCTATTCCGCAGGTGAAAACCGCCGGTTGCACGAACATAGCCGAGTAAACGATCAAAAGCGAGCTGACCGCGTTCCAGCACCGGAACCTGGAGCCGGGGCCGGGTGCGGGCTAACGCTCGACAGGCGAGAGCATGTCGCGGTGGTTCCAGTCGGCATCACGGATCTGCTACACTGCCTGCCGCCCGGATCCATGTAACGCCGCGTGCAAGTGCGCGGAATTGTTAGGCTTTGAAGGGGTGACGAAAGTGGCCCGCAGTCCCGTCGTCCACCCCACCTCTCCCACCCCAATCGGGGCCGTTAGCTCAATTGGTAGAGCAGTGGACTCTTAATCCATTGGTTGTAGGTTCGAGTCCTACACGGCCCACCAACTTCTCTTCGTTCCGGCAGGCAGGCGGGGAGCCGGCGCTTCGATCGGCAGGCGCCCTGCACACAGCCGCAAGGACATTCCGGGCGACGACGCGTTCCTGCGCAGCGTACGGCTAGTGCGCCGACGAGCAACTCCGCCTTTCCTCGAACTCTCCAATCGTTTAACTTCTACATTGACGAGACGGTCTCGGTCGCGATGTAGGGGGGATTGCCATGGCGGCTCAAGTCAAGCTCGTGCGCCCGCGCGCGCGTTCCGGCTCCAATGGTCTTCTGGCAGCGGCCGTCGCGGCCGCGATAGCGGGTCCGCAGATCGCGAGCGCCCAGCAGGAGCCGGCGACCGAAGAGGTCATCGTCACCGGCTCGCGCGTCTCGCGCAGCGGTTTCGACACGCCTCAGCCCGTCACCGCGATCGGCGCCGAGCAGATCGAGAATCTCGGGCTCGTCAACGTGGGCGACATCGCGCGCACGATGCCGCAGAACACACCGTTCTTCACCGAGACGAACGTCGGCGTCGGCAACTTCAACGTCGGCGCGCAGCTCGCCAATCTGCGCGGCCTGAATCCTTTCTTCGGCACGCGCACGCTGACGCTGGTCGACACGCGGCGCGTCGTCCCCAACTCCGAGGGCAGCGCGGTCGATCTGACGCTGATCCCGTCCATGCTCGTCGAGCGCATGGAGGTCGTGACCGGCGGTGCGTCCGCCGCCTACGGCTCCGACGCCATCGCCGGGGTCGTCAACGTTCTGCTCCACAAGGATCTCGAAGGGTTCAAGGCGCAGGTCGATTTCGGACAAACGGGTGAAAGCGACGGCGACGACCTGCACGCGTCCTTCGGCTTCGGCACGGCTTTCGGCGACGACGACCGCGGGCACGTTCTGATCGGCGCCGAGCTTCAGGAGCAGGACCCGATCGGGCCCTGCGCCATGACGCGCGACTGGTGCGCGGAGTCCTGGGCGATACACTCGAATGCGGGCTTCGCCGCCGGGAACGGGCTGCCCAATTTCGTCGTCGCGCCGGATTCCAAGCTGCCGACGACCGAGACGGGACTGTTCACGCCTTTCGGCGGCGTGCAGCAGCAGTTCACGCCCGACGGCCAGGATCTGATGCCGTACGATCCCGGTCAGTTCTCGGGCTTCTTCACGCGCCTCGGCGGCGACGGCAGCCTTTCGTCCTATAGCCTTTCGAACGTTCGCCCCGAGATCGAGCGCCAGACGCTGATGGGGTACCTCAGCTACGACATCGGCGATTCGCTCGAGTTTTTCGCCGAGGTGAACAGCGCGAGCAGCGACTCCGTCAGCGATCCCGCCAACGGCGCGCTCGGGCCGTTGCAGGCCATGATCGCGCCCGACAATGCCTTCCTGTCTCCGGAGATCCTGGCCGCGGCGCCGGCGGGCGGCATCTTCAGCCGCAACTATGCGCCGAACCTCTTCTCCGCGCGCAATACGACGGAGAACGACACGCTTCGCTTCGTCACCGGGCTCGAGGGTGATCTGGGCGCCAACTGGACCTGGGACGCCTACTACCAATACGGCGAGAACGAGAACCACCAGCGGCTGTTCCACAACATGGTCGGGTCTTTCCTGTTCTTCTTGCCGTCGACCTACAATTTCCTCGGCTGGGCGCTCGACGCGGTCGTCGACCCGTCGGACCCTAACAACATCGTGTGCCGCGCGACGATACCCGGCGATCCGGCCTTCAATCCGCTCGCCGAGGGCTGCGTGCCGCTCGA
>JAFGNC010000480.1 GCA_016927175.1 Gammaproteobacteria bacterium
CTCAGGCTGTACGGTGACCTGCAGGAGCAGATAGAGGACGCGCGGCTGAACGCGCTGCTGCACGAGGCGCTGAGCTCGCAGTCGAAGCTGCTTCGCGACATCGTCGACGCGAGGCGCGCGCTCGGCGACCTGCCCCAGGCGGGTGATCCGGAACGCTCGCATCTCGGGGCGGCAGGTGCGCATCTGCGCGCGATGGTGCTGCCCGGCAGCGCGCGATCGCACTACGTGGAGACGCTGCTCGAGGCTGCCGCGGGCGTATCCGCCGAGCTCGACGCAGCGCTCGCGATCGATCTCGCGCCGCAGCTGAAACGGCTGCTCGAGGCCTTCCGCGAGAGCAACGCCGCCTTCGTCACGGCACTGCGGAACCTCGGGCCCGACTGACGCCTCACAGGTCCCGGATCAGCACGGCGCCGGTCGACATCGGCTGGACGGCGCGTCGATAGATCGACAGCCATCCGCTCGAGGGTTTGAGCGGCGGCGTGCCGAGCGCCGCGCGCCGCCGCTCGAGCTCCTCCGCAGCCACGACAAGATTGATCGAGCAGGCATCGACGTCGATGCTGATCCGATCGCCGTTCTGCACCAGCGCGAGAGGCCCGCCGACCGCCGCCTCGGGAGAGACTTCCGCGACCGTCAGCCCTTTGTTGCAGAGGCCCGACAACTGCCCGTCGGACACGAATGCCACGTCGTTCTGCAACCCGGCGGAGTACACGGCGAAAACGACTGCCGAGGCCGGCCCCGCCATGCCCGGCCCGCCTATCGGCCCCATGCCCCTGACCACCAGAACGTGCCCCGGCTTCACGTCGCCGCGCTGAACCGCGGCGATCGCATCGGGGCCGTTCTCGTAGACGATCGCCTCGCCTTCGAAGCTCGCCTTGCGGTCGTCGTCCCGCAGCCCGAGCTTGACGACGGCGCTCTCCGGCGCCAGCGAGCCGTGCAATATTACGATCGGCGGACGGTTCGAGAACGGCCGATCCACGGGCCGGATGACCTCCGCGTCGCGTACTTCGACCGAGGCGAGGTTCTCGCCGAGCGTCCTTCCCGTCACGGTCATCGCGTCGAGATCGAGCTGCTTCTCGAGCTGCTTCAGCACGGCCGCCGCGCCGCCCGCGGCCTCGAAGGCTTCGATCGTGTCGTCCCCGTTCGGACGCACGGCGGACAGCACCGGCGTGCGGCGCCCGAGCTCGTTGAACAGGGCGAACACGTCGACGTCGACGCCCGATTCGACCGCCGTCGCCTGCAGATGCTTGATGCAGTTGATCGACCCGCTGACGGCCAGAACGGCCGATACCGCGTTGCGGAACGCAGCTTCCGTCATGATGTCGCGCGGCTTCAGGTCGTCCCAAACCATCTGCACGATCCGTTCGCCGGACTGGCGCGCGAAATCGATCATCTTCGGGCTCATCGCCTGCACCGGCGCGCTGCCCGGCAGGCTCATGCCGAGCGCCTCGCAGACGACGTGCATCGAGTTCGCCGTCGCCATGCCGGAACAGACGCCCGGGCCGCGTATCGCATTGTTCGCCATCTCGTGCAGCTCCTGCGGATCGAGCTTTCCGAAGGAGGCCTGCACGGAGCCCATAAACACGTCTTCGATGTCCACGTGCCTGCCGCGATACTCGCCGCTCGCCTGATAGCCGCACACGACGATGATCGACGGGATGTTGAAGCGGCCCGCTGCCATCAGGTGCGCGGGCGGCGTTTTGTCGCACGACGTCAGGCAGATCATGCCGTCGAGCTGCGCGCCCTGGATCGCGATCTCCATGTCGTTGACGATCAGGTCGCGGCTCGGAAGGATGTATCCGCCCGCCCCGCCCGCCGAGATGATGAAGTCGCTCGGCGCGGCCGTGCGGATCTCGAACGGGAGACCGCCGCTCGCCCAGATCGAGTCCTTGACCACTTTCGCAACTTCGTCGAGGTGCCGGAAACAGATCGCGAGCTCGGATGAGCTGTTCACGACGGCGATCTTCGGCTTCAGCAGATCCTTGTCGCTCAAGCCTAGCGCCTTCCATTGCGCCCGCCGCACCGCCTCCCGCGTCGTGCCGGGCTCGAAGTTACTGCGCAGCGGCCGCTCATTCATTTCGCCGTCTCCCGTTGCGTCGGCTCCGCCGAGGCGCCGATTCCTCCTGTGCTATCTTACCCGCGACGAGCCCTGCCTCACTACGATACGCGTCCCTGCGGCTCGACAGCATGGAGTGCGACTGATGGCGGACACGATCGAAACGATCGTCAAGCGGCGGCCGCCCGGCCGAGAGCAGCGAGTCGACGCCGACATATGCGTGGTCGGTGCGGGCATGTCCGGCGTCTCGGCGGCGATCGAGGCGGCGCGGCTCGGCCGGCGCGTCGTGCTCGCGGATGCGTCGCCCGCCGTCGGCGGCCAGGCCGTCGGGTCGATCATCGGCACGATCATCGGGCTGTACTCGCACGGCGAGAACGCATATCAGCTTACGCACGGCATCGCAGACGAGCTGATCGAGGACCTGACGGCCAGCGGGGACCTGCTGCGCCGCCACAGCACGCGTACGGGAACCGTCACTTTTCAATACGAGGTCATGCAGCTCGGCCGCTGGATGGAGCGCAAGCTCGAGGACGCCGGCGTGCGGAGCCTGCTCGGCGCGACCCTGATCGACGCGGACTTCGCGAACCGGCGTCTGCGGCGGCTGCGGTTCGCGACGCGCTACGGCGTCGTCGACGTCGAGGCGGGGGGCTACGTCGACGCGTCCGGCGACGCCGTGCTGAGCTGGCAGGCGTCGCTCGGCGTGCGCGAGCCGACCGCGCCCGTCTACGGCTCCCTGAACTTCCTGCTCGAAGGCTACGACGAGGAGCGCGTCGCGCGGATCGATCACGAGGAGGTTTACGCGCGGCTGCGCGAGCGAGGCGCCGCATACGGGCTGGTCAGGCACGACGGCTTCCTGTTCGCGTTCCCGGGCAAAGGGTCGGCGCTTGCCAACATCACGCACTTCGCGACACCGATGGATCCGTTCGGCGCCTCCGACATGGTCTTCGAGGGGCGCCGGCAGGCCGACGCCGTCGTGCGCTTCCTGCGGACCGAGTTCCCCGATATGTTCGCAGGCGTGCGTGTACGCCATTACGGCAATCCGGGTATTCGTCAGACGCGCTGGATCGTCGGCTGCAGGCAGCTGACGCTCGATGACATCCGCGACGGCGAGCGCCCGCGGGACGCCGTCGCGCGCTGCGCCTGGTGGGTCGAGCTGCACGACAAGGAGACGCTCGTGCACTGGGAAAGCTTCCCCGACGGGCACGTGTACTACATCCCGCTGAGCTGCATGGTGCCGGCCGAGGCCGACAACATCGTCACGGTCGGGAGGTGTGTCGACGCGGACGCCTACGCGCTGTCCGCGATCCGCGTGATGGGGCCGTGCATCGCAATGGGCACGGCTGCCGCCCATGCGCTGGACGCCGCGGGGAGCGAGCCGGTCATCGAGGTAGACATGGCCGCGCTGCAGGGACGGCTGCGCGACAATCTGGAGCGGACGGACTGACGACGGGCTGACAGAAGGACCGAGGAAAGGACGGCGCAAGGAACCCGATGCGGGCTCCGTCGGAAGACCGAACGCGGGCGCCGCGGTGACGCGCCCGCGCCGGGCGGTGGAAACGAGGCGGCAGCCAGCCGGGGCGACAACGACAATGACAAGGGCGGGCGGGCCGGCGCGTCGAACAGCGACGGGCTGCACGGGCGCCCGCGGGGGAGATCGCATTGAGCACATCGACTGAACTCGACGGCGCCTCGGCCGCGCCTGCCGCGGCCGATCCGCTGCTCGACAAGCCGAGCTACAAGGGCTACGTCGTCGCGGTACTGGTTCTCGGCTACATCTTCAACGTCGTCGATCGCGGGGCGCTCGGCATCATGGTCGAGCCGATCAAGCGCGACCTGCAGATCAGCGACACCGCGATGGGCCTGCTGACCGGTTTTGCGTTCGCGGTGTTCTACTCTTTCATGGGCGTGCCGATCGCGCGCCTCGCGGATCGCTGGAGCCGCGTCAACGTGCTCGCGCTCGCGATCGCGCTGTGGAGCGTCGCGACGGCGCTGTGCGGAGCGGCGTACAACTACCTGACGCTGTTCCTCGCGCGCAGCGCAACCGGCGTCGGCGAAGCCGGGGGCTCGCCGCCGTCGCACTCGCTGATCTCCGACTACTTCCCGATCTCGCAGCGCGCGACGGCATTGGCCGTCTACGCGATGGCCGTGCCGATCGGCACGTCGATAGGCAGCCTCGCATCGGGCTGGGGCAATGTCTATTTCGGCTGGCGCTGGACGTTCGTGATGGTGGGCCTGCCCGGCCTCCTCGTGGCTCTGCTGGTCAAGCTGACCGTCAAGGAGCCGCCGCGCGGCTACTCGGACGGCACCGGTGCCAGCCGCCAGAAGAACGCGCCGCCGTTCTTCGATGTCTTCCGCTTCCTGCTGACGCGGCGCTCGTTCATGCACATGTCGCTCGCCGCGGCGCTGCATTCGGTGGTGTGGTACGCGGGCAGCAACTGGAACGCCGCGTTCTTCATCCGCTCCCATGAAATGAACACCGGCATCGCCGGCAACTACCTCGCGATCTTCGCGCTGATCGGCGCCATCGGCAGCTTCACCGGCGGCTTCCTGGCGGATCGCATCAGCACCAGGAAGGACGACAAGCGCTGGTACATGTGGGTGCCCGGCCTCGCCTGCGTGATGATGGTCCCGTTCCAGTTCGCCTCCTACCTGTCGCCGAACCTCGCCGTCGTCGTCCCGTCCTTCTCGATCATGGTCGTGCTCGCGTCGATGTTCTTCGGCCCGTCTTTCGCCGTCGCGCAATCGGTCGCAACGGTCCGGATGCGCGCGGTTTCGACTTCGGTGCTGCTGTTCATCCAGACGATCATCGGCCTCAGCATCGGGCCGTTTCTCGTCGGCCTGTTCAGCGACCTGCTCGGACCGACCGCCGGTGACGATTCGCTGCGCTATGCACTGGTCATCGTCGGGCTCGCGAACGTGTGGGCCGCCGGGCACTATTTCCTCGGCTCCCGCACGTATCGTCAGGACCTGGCGGAGACGGCGAAGCTGAACGCCGCGCTCGCGCGCTGATCCGGAGCGGCGGACGCCGTTCAGGCGCCGCGCAGCGTCGCCACCGGCGAGTGATTGACGACGGAGCGTACGGCCAGCGTGCCGCTGACGCCGACGATCAGGGCGCCGGCGGCAAGTCCGCCGAGCCACAGCCAGGGGCCGGGCACGTAGTCGAGCTCGAACAGCTGGTTCGCCAGAATGTAGCCGATGGCACCGGCGCCGACCGCGGCGAGCGTCCCCGACAACAGCCCGAGCGCCGTGAACTCCGCTGCGACGCCCTGCAGCACGACGCCGCGCCGGGCGCCGAGCGTGCGCAGCACGGCGCTCTCGAACATGCGCTCGTCCCGCGTCGCCTGGATCGCCGCAAGCAGCACCATGACGCCCGCGGCCAGCGTGAACAGGAACACGTACTGCACGGCCAGCGCCGCGCGGTCCATCGCGCCGCGTACCTGGTCGAGCACGGCGTCGATATCGATGATCGACACGCTCGGCACGCGCCGCGCCAGATCGAGGGTCACGCTCCGCTGCTCCGGCGCCACGCGGAACGACGTGATGTACGTATGAGCAAAAGACTCGATGCTCCCGGGATTCAGCACCATGAAGAAATTCGGCCGGAACGAATCCCACATCACGCGTCTCGTGCTCGTGATCCGCGCCGTGATCTCCTCGCCGCCGATGCTGTAGGTCAGCGTGTCGCCGATCTCGAGACCGAGCTCCGCGAGCTTCTCGTCCTCGAGCGAGACCTGCGGCTCGGTGTCCTCCGGCCCCCACCACTCTCCGGCCGTGATCAGATTATCGGCGTTCGGCTCCGCCGACCATGTCAGGTTCAGCTCGTCGTTCAGCTCCCTGCGCGCACGCTCGTCCCGCGGCTGATACTCGCCGAGCGGCTGGCCGTTCACGCGGCTGATCCGCGCGCGCACGAGCGGCGTGAACTCCGGCGCAGCGACGCCCCCCGCGGTCAGGACCTCCGCGACGGCCTCGCGCTCCGCGGGCTGGATGTTGATCACGAACCGGTTCGGCGCGCTGTCCGGCAGCGTCGCCTGCCATTCCACCATCAGCTCCGTCCTGACCAGCGTCAGCAGCAGCAGGACCATCAAGCCGATGCCGAAGGCGACGACCTGCACGCTGCTCTCCCGGCCTCTCCTGCCGACGTTGGCGATGCCGTACCGCCACGCGACGCCGACGCCGCCGCGAAACCTCTGCAGCGCGAGGACGAGCAGCCTGCCGGCGCCGTACAGCACGACGAGCGTCGCGAACGACCCGGCGAGCAGATAGACGATCAGCTCCATGTCGCCGAAGAGCACGTACAGCATCGCCGCGACGGCAATCGTCGCGACGCCGTAGATCGTCAGGTAGCGCAGCGGCGGCGGCTCGATGTCGTGCCGCAGCACGCGCGCCGGAGGCACGCCGCCGAGCTGCAGCAGCGGCGGCAACGCGAAGCCGATGGCGACCGTCAGCGCCGTGACGGGCCCGAGCAGCGCGCCGTTCAGCCTCGCGGCCGGCAATTGCGCCTCGACGAAATCCGCGAGCAGCAGCGTGAGCCCGAACTGCGCAGCGAACCCGACGATGCTGCCGATGATGCCGGCCGCGACGATCAGAATCGCGAGCTGCAGGAGGTTCAGCCGCAGCACATCGCGGTGGCGCGCGCCGAGGCACTTCATCAGCGCCACGGCGTCGAGGCGGCGCTCGACGAAGCGTCGCGCGGCCATGGCGACCGCGACTCCGCCGAGCAGCACGCTGACCAGCGCCGACAGCACGAGAAACCGCTCGGCCCTCTGAACCGACCGGCGGATCTCCGGGCCCGCGTCCCGGAAATCCTCGAGCTCCTCCTCGGGCGTCAGCCGCGGCTCGAGCCACTCCCGAAACGCCGCGAGGTTGCCCTCCGCCCCGGCGAACAGCGCCTCGTGCTCGACGAGGCTCCCCGGCTGCAACAGTCCGGACGCGTATACGTCCTCGATGTTCAGCAGCAACGTCGGCGAGATCTCCATGAAGCGCCAGCCTTCGTCCGGCCGAAACTCGAGCGTGCTCGCGACGGTCAGCGACAGGTTGCCGACGGTCAGCGCGTCCCCGACCTCGGCGCCGAGCCGCGCGAGCAGGCTCGGCTCCGCCCAGACCTCGCCGCGGGCGGGCACGGCCTCCGTCTCGTAGGGCTCGCCGGCGAGCGCGTCGGCGATTCTGACTCGCCCCCGAAGCGGATAGCCCGCGGAGACTCCCCGGACGTCGGCCAGTGAGCTCGAATCGCCCGCCAGCACGACGCTGCGAAAGTGCACGATGCGGGCCGTGTCGAGGCCCGCCTCGGCAGCCGCCGAGTAGTACTCCTCGGGCAGCGGATTGATCGATTCGAGCCGCAGGTCGGCGGCGAGAGACTCCCCTGCCTGCTGCGCAACCGCCTGACGCACTCGGTCGGTGAAAAACGTGACGGCGCTCATCGCGCCAACCGCGACGACCAGCGCGGCCAGCAGGACGAGCACCTCTCCGGAGCGCCAGTCTCGTGCGAGCAGGCGGCCGGCAAGACTCCACGGCACGTTCTTCATCGACTCTCCCGGAATCAACCCCGTCGGTTCGGCCGCTCCCGTGCGCGCCGCTGCGGCGCGGCCCTGCATGGCGGACGCCGCAGGGAATGATGTCACAGGCGTCGAGGCGCGGCATAGCGTCGAGGCCGCAGCGGCACCCGCGAGCCACGGCTCGAAGCGGAGCGCGTATACTCTCTGAGCGATCGGGCGAGCCCACTCCGCGTGCGTGGGCCGGCAGTGTTAGATAGAATTTCAAACTATCATGCAACAGAAGCTTCCGGATCGCACATGACCGAGGAGGCCGCATCCGGCGGGCGCGCGCCGAGCCGGGACTCGTCCGAAGCGCTGACGGCCGCCGCAATCCTGCGCCGCAACTACATGTTCCGCGGTCTCCCGGAGCCGGCGCTGTCGCGCGTCGCGGCCCTGTCGAGCCGCAAGGTCCACCAGAAGGGCTCGATCATCTTCTCGCAGGGCGACTCGGGGGATGCGCTTTACGGCGTCGCGTCAGGCCGCGTCCGCATCAGCGCCAGCGGCGCCGGGGGCCGCGAGGTGTTTCTGAACATCATGGAGCCGGGCGACACTTTCGGCGAGGTCGCCGTCATGGACGGGCTGCCGCGCACGGCCGGCGCGACGGCACTCGAGCGGACGACGCTCATCGTCGTCAAACGCGTCGACTTCCTGGCGCTGCTCGAGAGGGAGCCGCGGCTCGCCATACATCTGCTGAAGCTGCTGTGCGCGCGGCTTCGCTGGATCAGCGAGCTGGTCGAGGAATCCGCCTTTCTGTCCGGCACCGCCAGACTCGCGAAACGCCTGCTGATTCTCGCGTCACTGCATGGCCGGCCCGGCGCCGACGGTCAGAGCATGGAGCTGCGAATATCGCAGTCGGAGCTGGCCCATTTTCTCGGCATCTCGCGGCAGATAGTCAACCAGCACCTCGGCGAGTGGTCCAAGGCAGGCTGGGTGGAGCTCGGGCGCGCCAGGATCCAGATAGCGGATCCCGACGCGCTCCGCCAGCTCATTGCGGAAGCGGCTCCGCCGGACTGAGGCGTGAAGCGTCAGGCACAGTA
>JAFGNC010000481.1 GCA_016927175.1 Gammaproteobacteria bacterium
GCATGCATCGATCGTCGCGGAGCGTGTGCGTGAGCTCGCCGCGAAGGCCTATTGGTCGCAGTTCGAGCGCTCGCCCGAGTTCGTGATTCTGTTCATTCCGGGCGACCAGTTCCTCAGCGCGGCGCTGACGCAGCGGCCTGCCCTGCTCGACGAAGCACTGCGTCAGAACATCATCCTGGCGACGCCGACGAGCTTCGTTGCGCTGCTGAAAGCTGTCGCGTACGGCTGGCAGCAGGTCCAGCTGGCCGAGAATGCGGCCGAGATTCGTCAACTCGGAACGCAATTGTACGAGCGGCTGAACAGCTTCGCCGGGCACCTTACACAGGTCGGCAAGTCGCTCGGGGACAGCGTCAAGGCTTATAACCGCGGCATCGGCTCGCTGGAGCGGATGGTTCTGCCCGGGGCCCGCCGCTTCACCGAGCTCGGCGTGCGGCCCCGCCAGAAGATCCCGCCTCTGCCACCGATCGAGGAGTTGCCTCGCGATCTTTCGATCGACGACACCGACGCCGCGGCGGCCGGAACGTCGGACCACTCAGAGCCGCTGGACGACGGTCTTCCGGCCGCGGAGGATGCTCCTTCCGCGGAGGGGGCGGTTTCGCCCGGTACCGCCGCCCCGGAGAGCGCCGACGACGGCGGAGAAGACGCCGCAAGCTCGCCCGCTGACGCCGCAGGCGCGGAATCGCCGGACGCGTACGGCACCGGGGAGGCTGCGGGGCCCGCGGACGACGATGATGCCTCCCGCGCGGATCGGCTGGCGATCACGACGGACCGGGAATAGGCTGACACGATGAACGACTGGCACGACTACGTACCGCCCGCGGACCTGCTGAAGGGCCGCGTGATCCTGATCACCGGCACCACGAGCGGCATCGGTCGCGCCGTGGCTCTGGCGGCGGCGCGACACGGCGCGACGGTGCTGCTGCACGGGCGTAAACAACGCGAGCTCGAGGCCCTGCACGACGAGGTGGCGCAGATCGGCGCGGAGCCGGCCGTTGCGCTGCTCGATTTCGAGCGCGCGCAGGGGAACGAGTATCAGCACCTGACGACGGAGATCGAGAACCGTTACGGCCGGCTCGACGGCTTGCTTCACAATGCGGCGCTGCTCGGCGACCGCAGCCCGATCGAGCATTACGACATCGGCACGTGGCAGCGTGTCATGCACGTCAACGTCAACGCGGCATTCATCCTGACCCGCTGCCTGTTGCCGCTGATGCGAGAGTCCGCGGATGCATCGCTGTTGTTCACGACGAGCGGGGTCGGCAGGCAGGGGCGCGCTTACTGGGGCGCTTACTCCGTGTCGAAGTTCGCCATCGAGGGCATGACCCAGATCCTGGCTGATGAGCTGGAACGGACGAAGATCCGCGTGAACTGCATCAATCCCGGCGCGACACGCACGAAGATGCGATCGCACGCGTACCCGGCCGAGGACCCGCAGACCGTTCCGCCGCCGGAAAACGTCACCAGCACGTACCTGTACCTGCTCGGGCCGGACAGCAAGCACGTCAACGGGCAGCGCATCGACTGCCGCGCGTGAGATTTCACCGGTCGCGATCGGCGCGCGACGGCGGCTTTCTCCCTTTCGCCGGCTGAGGCTTGCGGGGCTTCCCCGGTTGAGGGCTCCTCCCGTTCCCCGGCTGCGCGCCGCGCGGCTTCGCCGGCTGGAAGCTCCGCGGCTTCGACGGGTTACGCGAGCCCGTCGCGGATTTCGGCGCCGCGGGGGCCCTTCTCGGGTTCGGCAGATCCACGGCCGCGTAAAGCGCCGCGATTTCCCCGTCGCTCAGCTCGCGCGTGCCGCCTCGCCGCAGTCTGCCAAGCTCGATCGGACCGTACCGCACGCGCAGCAGGCGACTCACCGTGAGCCCCATCGCGTCGAACATGCGGCGCACTTCTCGATTGCGCCCCTCTTTCAGTGTCACGTGATACCAGGTGTTGCGGCCCTCGCCGCCCCGTGCTTCCACGTGCTCGAATCGCGCGGGACCGTCCTCGAGCACGACGCCGGACACGAGCTGCTTCCACTGATCCTCACTCGGGTCGCCGAGCAGCCGGACCGCGTACTCGCGTGAGATCTCGAAGCGCGGGTGCATCAGACGGTGCGCCAGCTCGCCGTCGGTCACGAAAAGCAGGAGCCCCGACGTGTTCATGTCCAGGCGCCCGACGCTGATCCATCGTCCGTGCTTCGGTCGGGGAAGCTGATCGAAGACGGTCGAGCGCCGCTCCGGATCGTCCTTCGTGGTCAACTCTCCCGCGGTCTTGTAATAGGCGAGGTAGCGGTGAGAGGCAGGGCGCGCCGTCTGCAACCTGAGCGGCCGACCGTCTATGACGATGCGTTCGCGACCGCTCAAGGATTGGCCGAGAGCAGCAGGCTTGCCGTCGACCGCTACGCGTCCTTCGGCGATCCACCTTTCGATCTCGCGCCGCGAGCCGACTCCGGCATTCGCCAGTACTTTCTGAATTCTTTCGGCCAGATCAGCTGGACTCCGAGCGGCTCAGGAGGAGATCGTCGTCCGTCTCGCCGCTGTCTTCGGTCTCTTCAGACTCTTCGGCCGCGACCAGCGCTCTAACGTCCTGCGCAAGGCTCGGCGAATCCTCTGCGGCGCTCGGCACGTCCTCGACCGCATCGCTCACGTCGTCGCGATTCGGGTCATCCGACCCGGCGAGGTACTCGGGAGGCACTTCGGGCGATTCGGTTTCGTGCTCTTCCGCGGCGCCGCCCGTGTCCTGTTCCGGATCCTCTGCTTCGGTAAGAGATGCATTCGCCACGATGACGTGCACTTCCCCACCGTTTGCGGCGTCCTCGTCGGCGCGATCTTCCGCGGCGAACTGCTCTTCGCCGTCGCCCTGTAACGCGTCTATCAGGTCGTTCTGGGGGATGAGCTCCGGAAGGGCATCTTTGATCTCGGCGAGCGGAGGCAGGTCTTCCAGCCGCTTCAGACCGAAGTAGTCGAGGAACTCACGGGTCGTTCCGAACATGGCCGGCTTCCCCGGAACATCGCGGTGGCCCACCACCCGCACCCAGTTGCGCTCCAGCAGCGTACGCATGATGTTCGTGCTGACGGCGACTCCGCGCACTTCCTCGATCTCCGCCCGGGTAATCGGCTGCCTGTACGCGACGAGGGCCAGCGTCTCGAGCAGCGCGCGTGTATAACGCGGCGCGCGCTCTTCCCAAAGCGGCGTAAGCCATTCGCTCATCGACTTGCGGACCTGGATCCGAAAGCCGCTCGACACTTCTTTCAACTCGAGCCCGCGCTGCTGGTAATCCGACGCGAGCGCGGTAAGCGCCTCCTGCAGAGTCTCCTTGTCCACCTCCGAGGATCTCGCCGCGAACAAGGAGGCGATGGTATCGAAGGGCAGCGGCCGACCGGCAGCGAGCAACGCAGCCTCTATGACGTGCTTGATCTGCGTGATGTCCATCAGGGCCTCACGCCTGCTCTGAAGAAGAATCCGGCGCGGCCGAAACTTCGGCGCTGCGTACCTGGATCGGCGCGAAGGGCTCTATCTGGACGACCTCGATCAGCGATTCCTTGAGCAGCTCGAGTATCGCGAGGAAAGTGACAGTAACCCCCATGCGTCCCTCCATCGGGTCGAAGAGCTTTACGAAATCCATGTAACGCTCGCTTTTCAGCGCGACCAGCACGTTCGACATTCGCTCCCGAACCGACAGTGCCTCACGCTGCACGTGATGATGGGCGAACATGTTGGATCGGTCGAGCACCGCCTTGAAGGCAAACAGCAACTCCTTGAGCGAGACGTCCGGCAGCTTTGTCACGACCGTGCGTTCGACGACCTCCGCCTGTGCCGGAACGACATCCCTTTCCAGGCGCTCGAGAGAATCGATGTCCTCTGCCGCCTGCTTGAATCGCTCGTATTCCTGAAGGCGCCGGACCAGCTCGGCCCGCGGATCTTCCTCCTCTTCCTCCTGCTCTTCGCTTCGCGGCAGCAGCATCCGGGACTTGATCTCCGCCAGCGTGGCCGCCATGACCAGATATTCGCCTGCAAGCTCGAAGTGCAGCTCCTTCATCAGGTCGATGTACTGGATGTATTGGCGGGAGATCTCCGCGATCGGGATGTCGAGGATGTCCAGATTCTGCCGCCTGATCAGATACAGCAGGAGGTCGAGCGGCCCCTCGAACGCCTCGAGGAACACCTCGAGCGCGTGCGGCGGAATGTAGAGGTCGCGCGGCAGTTGAGTGATCGGCTCCCCCTCGACGATCGCAAACGGCATCTCGGCTTGCGCTGGCGCGTTGGCTTCATCGTGCAGCGGGGGCGGCACGGCCGGCACCAGCCGGAGCTTCGGCTTAGCGGATTCTTTGACGTCTGCTGTCACTTAAGGTAGCCCCGCGATGGAGTAGAAGAAGTCGTTGAAAGCCAGGACGACGGGCAGCAAAAAGCGCCATAGAACGGTAAGCAACAGTAAGAGCACGATCAGAATTCCGAACGGCTCGATCCGATCCAGCACCACCGAATACCTCGGCGGCAAGAGGCCCGACAGCACGCGTCCGCCATCGAGCGGAGGGATCGGCAGCATGTTGAACACCGCGAGC